>PLMM01000101.1 GCA_003142495.1 Gemmatimonadota bacterium
GGCCGCTCGTCGCCGCATTGCAGGGCCGCCACGAGCTCGTGCTCGCGAGCCGGCAGCAGGCTCACGAAAAAGTCGATCTCTCCGATCCCGCGTCCATCCGCGCGCTGTACAAGCGCGTCGGCAAGCTCGACGCCGTCGTCTCAGCTGCTGGCGAGGCGAAGTTTTCGCCGCTAGCCAAGCTCACCGATGATGACTTCGCGTTCAGTCTCAAGAGCAAGCTGATGGGGCAGGTCAATCTCGTGCGCTACGGAATCGATTCGGTGAACGACGGCGGCTCGTTCACGCTCACGAGCGGCGTGCTCGCGAGTCAGCCGATGATCGGGAGCGGGGCGGTGAGCCTCGTCAATTCGGGCATCGAGGGCTTCACTCGAGCAGCTGCGCTCGAGGCGCCGCGCGGAATTCGCGTGAACATCATCAGCCCGCCGTGGATCACGGAGACGCTGATCGCCTTCAAGATGGACCCGACCGGGGGCATGCCAGCGGCCGACGTCGCGCGCGCGTACGTCGACAGCATAGAGGGGAAGCAGAGCGGACACGTGATCTCGCCGAAGTTCGTGAGTTGAGGGGAGCGGGGAAGATGCCGCACATTCGCAGCGTCAGTTAATTGTTTTCAAGGCTGGCCCGCGCTCAGTCCACGCGCCTCGTTCCAGCGCGTCCGGAGCATCTTGATCCACGACGGCGCGTTGGGATTGACGATCTTGATCTCGACCGAGCCCATGAACGCGGTGCCCGAAACGCGAATCGTAGGCGCGTCGATGCCCGCCGTGCTCCACTTCTCACCCTCCGTCTCGAAAGCGCCGATGATCGCGTCGCCGTCGCAGTCCACGCGGACGTCGGGTGGAACGAGAATCGTGACGTTCCCCATGATGACCACGAGCTCGATGTGCGACGTGCCCGCACCGAAGCGCGCGCGCGTCAGGTCGAGCTTCAGGTCGCCAAACACGGACACGCCGCGGAAGAGACGCGGCAAAATCCAGTCGCCGCTGCGCACCTGTGCCGAGAGGAAGGCCGTGGCGCCGCGCACCGGAGGCACCATCTCCGCGGGGACGATCATCTGTGTCGCGGTTGGCGCAGGCGGGAAACGCGAAGCGCTGTGGTTCGGTGGCTGATAGGGAGTTGTCACGATATATCGTACGGGTTGGCGTGACACCCGGTTTCGCCGGGCTTCAGCGTGCTCTCAGTCGTACGCGATGCGCGGATCGGCGGCGGCGTAGGCGAGATCCGTGATCAGGTTCACCGCCACGAAGACCACACTCAAAAACAACACCGTTCCCTGGATCGCGGGAAGGTCCCGGCGCCCGATCGCGTTCACGACGTAGCGGCCGATCCCGGGCCAGCTGAACACGGTCTCGGTGAGAATGCTCCCGGTGAGGTACGAGCCGAAGTCGAGGCCGAGCACACTGATCACCGGCACGAGCGCATTCCGGAGCGCGTGATAGAGCAACACCATCTTCTCGCGCGCACCCTTCGCACGCGCCGTGCGCACGTAGTCGCTCGAGAGCACCTCGAGCATCGATGAGCGCGTCATGCGCGCGAGGAAGGCGATCGAGCGGGAGCCAAGCGCGAGCGCGGGGAGAATCAGGAATTCCGGGCGCCCGTATCCCGACGGCGGCAGCCACTTGAGCACGACCGCGAACAACAGAATGAGCAGCAGCCCAACCCAATAGACCGGAAAGGACACGCCGACGTAGGCGATCGCGAGCGCGCCGCGATCGATCCAGCCGCCAGGGTGTCGCGCGCTCAGCACGCCGAGCGAAACGCCGACGACGATCGCGAGCAGCATCGCGGTGCCCGCGAGCTCGAGCGTCTTCGGAAAGCGCTCGGCGATGTCGCGCGCGATCGGGCGGCCGGTGATGAACGACCGTCCGAGATCGCCGCGAAGGACGCCACCGGTGTAATGCGCGAACTGGCGCGGCAGCGACTCGTCGAGATGCAGCTCTTTGCGCAGCCGCGTGATCGTTGCCGAATCCGCGCGCTCACCGACCATCTCGAGCACCGGATCGCCGGGCGCGACGTAGAGCAGCAGAAAGGCGACCACCACGACGCCGAAGAGCGTCGGGATGGCGAGGAGCGCGCGGCGAGCGAGCAGCGCACCCATGCTCAGTGCGCCGTGACGGTCACGTCCGTGAACTTCTGGCCGTTGAAGATCGTCGGCGCGACGAAGCCCTTCACCCACGGCTGCACGGCGTACAGCTCGTTGTAGAAGAAGAGGTAGATCATCGGCGCGTCCCTGAACGAGAGCGAATCGGCCTCTCGATAGAGCGACGCCCGCTTGGCCGAGTCCTGCTCGATGCGCGAGAGCGAGACGATGCGATCGAAGTCCGGATTCTCGTAGAAGGACACATTGCCGCCGACGCCGCGATTGGCACCATGCAGCAGCGGATACAAAAAGTTCTCGGCGTCCGGATAGTCGGCGTACCAGTCCTTCACGATCATGTCGGCCTGTCCGTTGCGCGCGGCCTCGCGCGCGGCGGCGCTCTCTCGCTGCACGAGCTTCGCGCGCACGCCCACCGCCGCGAGATACGACTGGATCGACTCGGCCACGCGCGCGAAGGCGGGATCTTGCGGCACCCAGAGCTCGATGTCGAAGCCCTTCGCGTAGCCGGCGGCGGCGAGGAGCTTCTTCGCGGCGGCGGTATCGTAGGCGTACGGGGCGCGCGCGTCGTCGGCGCCCTCGAGCGTCGGAGGAATCACACCGGCGGCGAGATGTCCGCGTCCGCCCAGGAGCTTGTCGAGGATCGTGTGCACATCGACGGCGTGGTTGAGTGCCTGGCGAACGCGCGCGTCCTTCAGCGGGCCGCGCGTGGTGTTGAGCGCGACGTACCAGAGGCGGAGCGCGGGCGCACTCGTGAGGAGCGCCTTCTTCTCGTCGGCCTGCTCCCAGCGCTGCGCGTCGGCCTCGGGCACGTAGAGCAGGTCGACGTTGCCGCTCTCGAACTCCGCGACGGCCGTTGATGGCTCTGGAATGATTCGTATCATGAGCGAATCGAGCTTCGGCGCGCCGCCGAAGTACTCGGAATTTCGCGCGAGCAGCACGTAGTCATCGTGCTGCCACGAGACGAGCGTCCACGCTCCGGTGCCTACGGGATGCTCCCCGAAATCAGGAGATATTTTCGCGGGCACCACCGATGCGACCGGCATTGCGAGTAACTTTGGGAAGATCGCGAGGGCTGTGTCCAGCGCAATACGGACCGTGCTGTCATCGACGGCCGTGACGCCCGCGACGGTCGGCGCTTTTCCGGCGGCGAAGGCGCGCGCGCCGGCGATGGGATAGAGCGGCCACGGGCGGCCGGATTTGTTCGCTGGGTCGAGGACGCGTGTGAAGCTGTGCACGACATCGCTCGCGTGGAGCAGTGAGCCGTCGTGGAAGCGAACGCCGGGCCGCAGATGAAAGAGATAGGTGCGACCATCGGGAGTGACGTCCCATCGCGAGGCGAGGGCTGGCCCAACCTTCGCATCAGGGCTGAAGCGGGTGAGTCCGTCGAACAGGTACGACACGGCGCGTCCCGTTGGAACATCGGTGGAGAGCGCGGGGTCGAGAGATTTAGGATCGTAGCGGTCGCGCGCGTCGATCAGGGTGCGGCGATGGGCGGCGTCTCCGCCGTTGCAGGCGGCGAGCAGCACGAGTGCGACGAGTGGAAGACGAGTGCAAACGAGTGACATTGCGGAGCTCGTGTGGGAGCGCGCCCGCGCGTCGCCTTCACGTGGCTACGACGTTGACACAGCAGTACTATTCGGGTGAACTTATCGGGCCCCAAGTGAAGCGTCAATCGTGAGTTATGTCCTGTGCGTCGACGACAACGAGGACATGCGCCTGATGGTGCGTGAGGTCCTCCAATCGGCGGGGCATGAGACCGATCTGGCGGCCGACGGACTGTCCGCGCTTGCATCCATCCAGGAGCGCGAGCCGGATCTGCTCGTGCTCGATCTCGTCATGCCCGGCATGAGCGGGCTCGACGTCTGTCGGGCCGTCAAGCTCAACCCGTTCACCGCGCGCATCCCGATCCTGATGCTCACGGCGCAGGGAGACATCGCGGCGAAGGTCGCGGCGTTCGATGCGGGGGCGGACGATTATCTCGCGAAGCCGTTCGACCCGCGTGAGCTACGAGCGCGCATCGTCGCGTTACTGAGGATCGTGCGGCGCGAAGGCGATAGAAATCCAACAAGCGGGCTGCCTGGCGGGAAGGCGATCGAAGAGGAGATCGAGCGGCGCGCGGAGAAGGGCGATTCGTTCGCGATCTGCTACATCGATCTCGACAACTTCAAGCCGTTCGCGGATACGTTCGGCTTCTCGATCGCCGACATGGTGATTCGGGACATGGGGCAGGCGATACGCGGGGCGATCGAGATGACGGGAACGCCAACGGACTTCGTGGGGCATATCGGCGGCGACGATTTCATCGCGGTGACGTCGGTGCAGCGGGCGCTGTCGATCGCGCGGGAGTGCGCGCTCCGATTCGTCGACGTGGCGAAGCGCGCGGTGGGTGAGGAAGCGGTGCGGCGCGGGCACTTCACCGGCGTCGACCGGGAAGGGCGGGCGCGCGATTTTCCGATCGCGCGGCTTTCCGCGGCGGTGCTGCAGATCGGGCCGGACAGATGGATCTCGACGGGGCACATCGGATCGCTGGCGGCGGAAGTGAAGCGGCGTGCGAAGCAGCGGGGACCCGGTACCATCCTCGTGCAAACAGTGTAGCCAATGACGGAAACGAACGGGACGCGCGACGAGTCGGACGTCCGCTACGATGATCGGCTGCCGCTTCGCGGCCGCGCGCTCCTTCCCTCCATTGCGATGGCGGTGGGGGCGGGGCTCGTCGTCTTCTACATCGCGCGTATCATGGCCGAGCGTGCGCCGATGGTGCTCGAGGCGCTCGACGGTGCGGCACAGACGCCCCCCGACCGGGCCGCGTCGCCCGCGCGAACACGCGGGTGATGCGACGGGTTTTTCTCGGCGCGCTGCTGCTCCTTCTTCCGGTCGCGTTTCCCGGCGTGCTGCGGGCACAGGACATCGCCTGCGACCCTGGTGATCTCGAGGTTCGCGCGGTCACCTTCAAGGGCAACCAGCACTTCGAGAGCGCGGAGCTCGCGAGCGTCATCGTGACCTCGCCATCGAGCTTCGCGCGCCGCCATCTGCATCTGCCGATAGGCGCGCGCCGCTGCCTCGACACGCTCGAGCTCTCGCGCGACGCGGTGCGTATTCGCCTGTACTATCGCCTGCGCGGCTACTACAAGACCGCCGTCAAGACGTCCGTGCAGCCGGCGGGAACCGGCGCCGTCGCCGTGGGTTTCGGGATCACCGAAGGCCCGCCCGTAATGATCGCCTCGCTCTCCGTCACCGGCCTCGATTCGGTAACCGATCGCGACCGGTTGCTCCACGAGCTCGATCACTTCCGGCACGACCACATTTTCACGAAGATCGAGCTGCAGGCCGTGCTCGACACCGTGCGCGAGGAGCTGCACGACAGCGGCTACCCGTACGCGGCCGCGCCGCTGGCATCGAGCGAGGTCGATCCGAAAACCGATCGCGCGCAGCTCGAGTACCAGTACTTCGAGCAGTTCCGCGGGCAGCCGATGCCAATTCCGAAGCGCATCGCCCACGTCGGACGCATCGAGTTCGAGGTCGCGCCCGGCGGCGACTCGGCCAAGATCGACACGAGCACCGTGCGGCGGCTGCTCTCGTTCAAGGTCGGCGATGTGTTCCGCTCGAAGGATCTCGTGCGCAGCGAGCGCGATCTCTATCAGCTCGAGACGTACAGCCACGTCGACGTGGCGCTCGCCCCCGACAGCGCGCAGCCGAACGACAGCCTGCTCACGGTGCTCGTGCGCCTCAACGAGACGAAGATGAGGTCGCTCGGCGTCGGCGCCGGCTGGGCGACGCTCGACTGTATCCGCACGCAGGCGCGCCTCACCGACCGCGATTTCTTTGGAGGGGCGCGTCGTCTCGAGCTCAACGGCCGCCTCTCGCATCTCGCGCTCTGCCCGCAGAACGTGCGCGACGACTCGATCAGCAACCGCCTCAACTACTACGTGTCGGGAACGATTCGCCTGCGCGGGTTGATTGGGCCGCACACGCTGCCGTCGTTCACGATCTTCAGTGAGCGCACGAGCGAGTATCGCGCGTACGTGCGCGAGACGCTCATCGGAGGCGCGGCGGAAGTGTCGCGCGACCTGGCGCCGCGGGACCTGCGCCCGGGCTTGCCGCTCAGCCTCTCGTATCGCGTCGAGTACGGGCGCACGACCGCGTCGCCCGCGGTGTTCTGCCAGCTGTTCAATCGCTGCGCGCTCAACGACATCGAGCGGCTCCAGCAGAACGGAAGCCTGCACGTGTTCGGCGTGTCGCTGCTGCGCGATCGCACCGATCAGATTCTCGATCCCTCGAACGGGAATCAGCTGCACATCGACCTGCGCAGCGGCACGACATCGCTCGACACCGCGAACGGCACGCGCTTCAGCCGGACGGCGATCGAAGGCTCGGCGTACAAGACACTGGGCTCGTCCACCTTTGCGGTGCGGTTGCAGCTGGCCGCAGTGCTCGACGGCTTCACGACCGCGGGCGCAACGGCGTACGTGCCGCCGGAGGAGCGGCTGTACGCCGGCGGCCCGAACTCCGTGCGCGGCTACAACCTAAATCTGCTCGGCCCTGTGGTCTACATCGTGGATTCGTACAGGGCCGACACCGCGATCGACGGGAGCCCCACGCAGTTCCATCCCTCCGACACTGCGCACGTGCGGCAGTACTCGCCGACCGGCGGTAACACGCTCATTGTCGCGAACGCCGAGTGGCGGATACGGCTCCCTTCGCTCGGTGGGCGCGTGCAGCTCGCGACGTTCGTCGATGCGGGGCAGCTCTGGAATCGTCCACAGCAGAGCTTCTCCTTCTCGGACTTGCGCGTGACGCCGGGAGTGGGCGTGCGCGTGCGCTCACCGATCGGGCCGCTGCGCGTGGACGTCGCGTACAACGGCTACGCGTCGACGACTGGATCCGCGTACTACGTGGGGAGCGACAACGTGCTTCGGTGCGTGAGCCCGGGAAACACGCTGCAATCGGGGATCGTCGAGCCGGGCGACACGTGCGAGCCGACGTACACGCCGTCGTCGAGCAACAGTCTGTTCAGCAAGCTCACGTTCAACTTCAGCATCGGGCAGGCGTTCTAGCGGATGTCGCGCCGCCGCCTCGTCGCGCTCATCAGCGCCGGCATCCTGCTGCTCCTGGGCATGAGTGTGATCGGCGCGATTCTGGCGACGACGCAAACGGATCTTGGTCGCGCGCGCCTGCGCTCGCTGATCAACGCGCAGGTCACGAGCGCGATGGGGAATCGCGGCACCATGTACGTCGGGCGCATCACCGGCAGCCTGTTCACGGGCGTGGAGCTCGACTCGATCGCGATTCGCGACGAGGAGGACTCGCTCGTCGTCGCCACCGGGCCGATCATCATCCGCTACGATCCGCGCGACGTGCTCGATAAGCGGCTGCTGCTCTCCTACCTCGAGGTGACCAGGCCGAACGTCTATCTGCGCCGCCGCGCGGATCATCAGTGGAGCTTCCGCCACGTCTTCCCCGACGGGCAGAAGAAGGAGCGGCTCGCCGGGAGCAGGGCGCTCGGCGACTACATCGTGATCGACAGTGCGGTGCTCCACGACGTGACGTTCACGCTGACGGATCTCTGGTCGCCACCCGATTCGCTCAAGGGCGCGCGGCGCGACAGCGCGATCAAAGTGGCGCTCGCCGACACGAACCACGAGTGGCGGAAGACGCGCGAAGGGATCAAGCAGACGCGCCGGTGGACGAAGGGCGAATTGCGCTCGCCATACGTGCGCCTCGCGGATCCCGATAGCGCTGGGAAGCTGATCTCGATCGGCGATCTGCGGGTGGAGGAGAACGATCCGCCTTTCAGCCTGCGGAACGCCACGGGCCCCGTGCGCATCCTCGGCGACACTGTCTTTTTCGTGCTGCATCACTTCGACCTTCCGGGATCGACCGGGCACGCAGAGGGGCGCGTGTCGTGGGGCGGGCCGTCGCCGACGCACTATGATGTGCGCGTGTGGGGCGACTCGGTGTCGATGAAGGACATCGCGTGGGTGTATCCGACACTGCCGAAGACGGGGAGCGGGAAGATGGAGCTCACCATCAAGAACAACGCGCGCGACGCGCACGTGCTCGAGTACGGGCTGAGCAAGCTGGACGTGCGCTCGACGAAATCGCATCTCACGGGCGCGATGACGTTCGAGGTGGGCTTCCCGGTGCTCGGCGTGACGAACGTCGACGTGCAAGTCTCGCCGCTCGATTTCGATCTGCTGCGCACGTTCGCGGGCGGGCCATTTCCGGAGGACTGGCAGGGGACGTTCACGGGCTCGGTTGAGGGGCCCGGTGGGCTGCTCACGGATTGGCACGTGGATCACGGGGATCTCACCTTCCACGATGCGCACGTGCCTGGCGCGATCACGAAGGCGACGGTGCACGGCGCCCTCGACATCCTCGTGCCATCGAACGCGAAGTTCCACTCGCTCGACGTCGATGTCGCGACACTCGACCTGCGCACGATTCAGTATCTCTTCGCGAGCTTCCCGCGGCTCGAGGGCACCGTGTCGGGGACGGCGACGCTCGACTCCTCGTGGCTCGACACGCGCTTCCACGACGCGAATCTCGTGCACCACGATGGCGACAACCCCACGTCGCACTTCACGGGCGACGGGCGCGTGACGCAGAATCCGAAGTTCACGGCCTTCGATGTGTCGCTCAATGCGCAGCCGGTGTCATTCACGACGTTCGCGCGCTCGTATCCCGGCCTCGCGTTCCGCGGGAATTTCTCCGGTCCGATGCGCATCCGCGGCACGATGGATGATCTCGATGTCACTGCCAATCTCTCGGGTGACGCCGGGACGATGGTGGTGAACGGGAACTTCGATCTCGACTCGGTGAGCGGGCTCGCGGGGCGCGGCACCGCGAGCGTCGCCGATCTCGACGTGCAGGCGCTGATGGAGTCGAAGACGCTGCCGTCGACGAGCCTCGCGGGGCGCGCGGCGTTCGACATTCATGGCGACTCGATCGCGAATCTCGCGGGGTCGCTGAGCATCGATCTCGACCAGTCGCGCGTCGAGCCCGTGAGCGTGAGCTCGGCGACGACGGCGATGCGGTTCGGCGATGGCCGAATGCACATCGACACGCTGAGCATCGCGAGCAGCGCGGCGCACATCTTCGCGAAAGGAACGCTGGGCCTCGCGCCGAACATCGTCGACTCGCTGAGCTATTCTGTGGTCATCGACTCGCTCGGCGGGCTCCGTCCGTGGATCCTCCCGCGCGCCACCGGCGACTCAGCGCCGCACGACTCGGCGGTGCGCATGACGGAGCGCGATCTCGAGGCGCGGCAGCTGCGCGACTCGCTCGATGGCACGGCGCACGCGGAGGGGATGCTGATCGGCTCGATCGATACGCTGTTGGTGCGCGGAGTCATCGCGGGCGAGTCGCTCTTCGTCGCCGGCACTCGCGCGGCGCACGCGTCGGGGAGTTATTCGGTGGCGGGGCTGCCGGCCAATGCGCACGGGACGATCAGCGCGCGCGCCGATTCGATCGTAGTGGCGACCGTGGCGATCGACAGCATGCAGGGGGAGCTCACGCTCGCGAGCAAGTCGCGCGGCGAGCTCACCCTCTCGGCCGCGAGCAACCGGAAGACCGGGAGCTTCGTGGTGGGAAGTCATCTCACCTTCGACCGCTCTCTCGATTCGTTGCGGGTCGTGGTGGACAGCCTTGGCGGGTTGATCGATACGCATCAATGGGGGCTCGTGTCGCCGGCGACGATCGTGATGGACACCGTCGGCACGCGGCTCGACTCGCTCGTGGCGCACAGCGGCGAGGGCGGGGCCGTCGCGGTGCACGCGGAGCTGCCGAACACGCGTCCGGTGAATGTGTGGCTGCGCGCGGACAGCGTGTCGCTCGCGGACCTCGGCGCGATCGCGCAGCTCGCGACGCCGATCAACGGTACTGCCACCGGGACCATCGACATCTCCGGTACGCGCGTCGCACCGATCATCGCGCTCGGCGCGCGCTTCCAGGATGTGTTGTTCGGCACCGTGGCCTTTCCGTACTTCACGCTCAACGGATCGTACGCGAAGCGGCTGCTCGACACGAAGATGATCGTCTTCCGCCACGACACGGCGGTGATGTCGTTCACGGGCTCGTGGCCGCTCAATCTCGCGCTCATGCCCGTAGAGCGCCGCATGCTCGCCGAGCCGCTCAGGGGGCATCTCGCGGGCGACAGCCTGGATCTCGCGGTGCTCGAGACCTTCTCGCCGTCGTTCTCGCGCCCCTCGGGCACTGCGAGCGTTGCGCTCGATCTCACGGGCATGTGGACGCATCCGCTGCTCACCGGGCGCATGCGCGTGCGGAACGGCGAGATGGGGTTGCCGGCGCTCGGCACGCGGTTACGCCACGTCGAGGCCGACGTGGGCTTTCGCGCAGACAGCGTGCACATCGACACGCTCTCGATGGCGAGCGGCACCGAGGCGGGGAGCAAGCTCTTCGTGCGCGGCTCGCTCGTGCTCGGCAATATGCTCGATCTCTCGCAGGATCTGAGCAACGTGCACGTGGACTTGTCGATGTCGGCGCGCAACTTCCTCGTGGTCGACAAGCGATCGCTCGCGCGCCTCGAGATCAGCGACGATGTGCGGCTGAGCGGGCTGTTCAGCCACATGGTGCTCACCGGAAATCTCAACATCGAGCGCGCGACTTTCTATCTGCCGGAGCTCGCGCAGAAAACCGCACTCAGTCTCGACCCGACAATCGATCCCGATGTCGGCACGCTCGTCGACACCAATCTCGTCGAGATCCGCCGCACCTTCCTCGGCCAGCAGCGGCGCGACGTGCAGGAGGCGATTCGCTATCTGCAGGTGCCGAGCCTGCAGGTGGAGATCGGGAACGACGTGTGGCTGCGCTCCGCGGAGGCGAACATCAAGCTCGGCGGGCAGGTCGCGCTGCGCAAGGACGCTGCGAATCAGCGCTTCGATGGCTCGATCAACGTCGAGCGCGGCACGTATCGACTCGACCTCGGACTCGTGCAGCGCACCTTCCAGGTCGATAGCGGAACGGTGACGTTCTACAACGATCCGCAGCAGGCGGGGACGCTGAACATTTGGGCGACGTACACCGTGCGCCAGGCGAATCAGCTCGCGCAGGACGTGCGCATCATCGCGCACATCGGCGGCACGCTGCTCGATCCAAAGCTCGATCTCTCGAGCGACGAGCGGATAGCGCTCTCGTACACGGAGATCCTGAGCTACCTCGTGTTCGGACAGCCGTCGCTGCTCGGCTCGGGCGAGGCGAACAACAGTGCGCTGCGACCGGTCGCGCAGGCGCTGTTGCCGAGCGCGGGGGCGCTGATCGAGCGGGCGATCAACTCGCAGATCGGCTTCTTCGATGTCGTGCAGGTGCAAACCGGGAGCACGAACTCGGCGAGCCAGACGTCGATCGATCAGGGCGCGTCGAACTTTCTCTCCGGCTCGCGCATCGGCGTCGGGAAACAGCTCGGCCAGCGGGCATTCCTGACGGCGAATGCGGGGCTGTGCGCGATCTCCAATTCGTCGACGGCCAACTTCTCATCGACGATCGGGATCACGCTCGAATACCGTCTCGCACAGCACTTCTCGCTGCAGGCGAGCTCCGAGCCGTCGACGCTCTCGCTTCTCTGCCGTCCGGGCATCACGTCGATCGGCAATCGCCCGCGCCAGTTCGGTTTCGATCTCTTCCGCGACTGGAGCTTCTGATCGGGCCCATTCTGCTCATCACGAATCCCGCGGCGCGGCGCGGGCAGCTGCTCGAGCAGCGTGCGCGCGATGCGCTGCGCGCGGCGGGCGCGGAGCACGATGTGGTTGTGACGACGCATCAGGGACACGCGGCGATCGTCGCCACCGAGCGCGCGAAGGACTTCGCGGCGGTGTTCACGCTCGGCGGGGACGGAACGGCGATGGAGGTGATAGGCGCGCTCGCGAACTCGGAGACGCTGGTTGGCGTGCTGCCGGGCGGCACCGGCAATCTCGTGGCGCGCGCGCTCAGGACTCCGCGGCGCATCGAGGATGCCGTGCCGGCGTTGCTGCATGGCGAGCTCGCGCGCGTCGACCTTGGCTACATCCCCGAGTGCAAACGGCACTTTGCATTCAGCACGGGAGTGGGCGTCGACGCGCGCATGATCGACGAGACGCATCCCGAGACGAAGCGGCGCTTCGGCATCGGTGCCTACGTGCACACGGGAGTGAAGGTCGGGCTCAACCGGCGCGCCTTCCGGGCGCGAGTGGAAGTGGATGGCGAAGTCATCGAGCGCGAGGCAACGTCGCTCATGGTCGCGAACTTCGGCACGGTGCTCGATCGGCTGTTCGTGCTCGGCCCCGGTATCAGGCAGGACGATGGGCTGCTCGACCTCTGCATCTTCTCGCCCAGGCACGCGGCAGACGCCGTNNATATCGTGGCGGCTCTTCACGCGCACCTTTCGCAGCGACGACGTGATGCTCTACCGGAGCGGGCGCGAGTTCCGCATCGACTGCAACCCGCCGCAGCTCTACCAGGCGGATGGCGAACTGCTGGGCACCACGCCGTATACCGTGCGCGTGGAACCGCTCGCGGCGCGGTTACTGGTCGTCAAGCGCGATTGACCCGCTCTGGTGTCAGGGTACATTCGGGTACCAGGGAGTCGTTGCACTTTCGCAGTCTGCGGTGAGTCGATGAGCGAGCGGCACGGACGCCTATTCGAGCAGGCGGCGGACGGGATCTTCACGCTGGATGAGACAGGGCACGTCACGTCCGTGAATCTCATCATGGAACGCGCGATGGGGCATCGGCGCGG
>PLMM01000322.1 GCA_003142495.1 Gemmatimonadota bacterium
TCTTCACTGCCGATGTATCGCGTCTGATTGTCCCCTACACACACCCCAATTATCGGCGCTTCCGCGTGCTTGGCAGCCGGCTGCCCCGGGTGCTCGCTGATAGCACGTTGCGCAGCGATTCTGGACCCGTCGATCTGCCACGGCGAACGGCGAACGCGAACGGGCAATCGGAATCCAATGCTCCTGTCAGTCACTGGCGGACCAGGGCACGCCAGTATTTTCTGAGCGGTGAGTTCGCGCTCTACCTGCGAAACGCACGCTATGATGTCGTGTGGACTCAGTGGCCGGACCTGGGAGCGTATGCCAAGTTCTGGACGGCGTCGCGCTGGCTGCGCCTGCCTGTGGTGCACACGGTGCACAACATCTTCCCCCACGAACGGTTCTCGGGCGACAGAGCCATGTGCGAGAGGGTGTACGACACCGCCCGCCTCCTGTTCGTCCATTCGAAGCCCGTGCGTGACGAGCTGACTGCTCTGTTCCCTGCGCTCGCGTCGAAGGTGGTTGCTATGCCGCACGGCGCGTACACCGTGTACACTCGGCAGTCTGGCGCACGCAGTCGGCTCCGCGCCGAAATGAACATTCCAGTGAACGCCACGGTACTCCTTTGTTGCGGCGCCATCAAGCCGTACAAGAACGTTGATGCGTGCATTCACGCGCTCGCCGCGATCGACCGTGACGACGTTTGGCTGGTAATCGCGGGCTCCGAAGGGGGAGCGCCGCCGCACGACCAACTGGCTCGAACGCGAGCGATCGTTCGTGAAGTGGGCGTCGATCATCGAGTGCGATTGCTGCCCGGTTTTCTCGACGAGACGGCTATGGCTGAATTGTTCGAGGCGATCGACGTGCTTATGGTTCCGTATGTGAAGAGTTATGGAAGCGGACTACTGATGCTGGGCATAACATTCGGCAAGTACATAGTTGCGACTCGCTCCGGCATGGAGGAAGCAGCGTCACAATATCCGGGCGCCGTCCTGCTCGAGGGATCGAGTGTCGAGGATATTCGCCGTGGTATTGAGCTTGCTTTGCGAAAAATCAGCGAAGGTACAAATTCGATTGGCCCGCTCTCTCCCGCGTTCAACTGGAAGAACATCGCTGGACAATGCTTGGCTGACATCAGTCGGTCACTTCCACACCCGTGATTTCTCTGCGTTCCGCTACCCCGCGCGGAGTAGCAGTGGCCTGAGCGTGCGGGTAGGGAGCTGCGTGGGACATGCGTCGTAATCTTTCCTGTCCCGGTTCTCAGGACTGTCCCTCGCCGCGAGGGTTCACGTCCCCTCTTGGGCAACCTCGTCCGTTGGGCGACCGCCGCGCATGTGGGCGCATGCATTCGTACAGAAATTCGGCGGCTGGATATTTGGAGACGTGATGAACACGCCCGGACTGGTTTCTCTCGTCGTATGCACACGCAATCGCGCTTCCCAACTTTCCGAGTGCCTTCATACCCTCGAGCAGTTGATTCCGGGCCCGCCCTGGGAGTTGATCGTCGTCGATAACGGTTCGAGCGACGAGACGCCGGCGCTCCTTGAGCAATACACGGGCTCTCTTCCGCTGCGCCTGGATCGCGAGCCACGCCCCGGATTGGGGCGGGCTCGCAACCGGGGATGGCGTGCCGCGCAGGGCGAGCTCATTGCGTTCACGGATGACGATTGTTATCCAAGTCCCGATTTTCTTCGCGCCATCGCGGCTGCATTCGCCGAGTCGGACGCAATTGGTTTCGTGGGTGGTCCGGTGATGCTCTACGATCCGCTGGATGTTCACATGAGCATCAAAGAGAGTCTGGTGTACGAGACCTTTCCTGCGGGCAGTTTCATTCCTGCTGGAGCCATTCACGGCGCAAATTTCGCGTTCCGCAGATCGACTCTCGAAATGATCGACGGTTTCGATGAATTATTCGGGGCGGGCGCACCTTTCTTTTCCGCCGAAGATACTGACGCGCTGGGGAGAGCACTGGCTGCGGGATGGACCGGCGTCTACAACCCGAGAATCGTCGTCACGCACAACCACGGGCGAAGAGGAGGCGGAGATGTGGCGCTGCTGGCAAGACACTACTCGCGCGGTCGCGGTGCCTACTACGCGAAGGCACTGTTGAACTCGCGGCAGCGCTACATATACGCGAAAAGCTGGTACTGGGCCTTCAGGCAACAGCCCTGGCTCATGAGCGCACGCGAACTCGTCGCGGGGCTCGAATACCTGGTGCGCAGAGTCGGTCAACGCGTCACGCAGGGCTGATGCGGGCGAAGTCGATGCGCGCCTCGTCGGCGCTTCAGCCGCGACGACATTCCGGGCAGTGGCAGTCGGCGCTCCCGATCGGCCAACACCAGTAAGTCGGTATCCATGGTCACTGTCTCCGTAGTCATACCCTGTTATAACCGTGCAGCCATGATTGGCGACGCGATTGCCTCGGTCCATGCCCAGACTAGTGCACCACTCGAGCTCATCGTTGTCGACGACGCCTCCCACGATGACTCCGCCGATATCGCCGAGCGTGCAGGCGCTCGAGTGATTCGACTTGCAACGAACCGCGGCAACTCGACCGCGCGTAACGTGGGTGCCCGAGTCGCTTCGGGCGACGCGATCGCCTGGCTAGATTCGGACGATTACTGGGAGCCACATCACCTTGCCACCGTCGCCGGGTTGCTGGACGATTTCCCTGATGCGGGGGTGGCAAGCGCGGCGGTGAGGTTGGTGGGAGCGCGTTCTGGAACGTGGTACGGCAGAGTTCCAGCGGGGCCACCCGTCAACGTGGTTCGCGAGGCCTTCTACGCCACGGTGGCACAGCCGACAACGACAGTCGTCAGACGAGAGGTTCTAGCCGCCGTCGGTGGGTTCGATGAAACGGAACGTTGCGCCGTCGACTTCGATATTTTACTGCGGCTGGCTTACAAGAATCGCTTCGTCTCGTCGCGGGAGGTGACGGCAAACTATCGCTGGCATGGTGCGCAGATCAGCACCGATAGCGAAACTCAAGTGCGCGCGACGTACAGATTTCGTAAGCGAGCGCTGGACGAGATTCGGCGCGATGGAGAGGAAGATCTCGCTGAGGAACTCGCCGAGATATTCAGAAACAGGTGGGCGGAGGACTTGTGGAGAGCCTGGGATCAGGGCAAAACCGGATGGCTCCGGCAAGTACTGGCGCTCGCTCCTCTCGTGCCTGAGGCTCCGCGCGCGCTCAAGTGGAAGTGGACATTCCGCTCGCGCCTTCCTGCTGCTGCAGTGCCGTTTTTTCGCGCAGTTCGTTCGGCCGGAGTGCTTGATTTTCTCCGTCGACCTTCTGCGTGACACGTTGCCGCGCGACGCTGACCTCGTGTTTGCCACCGCCATGCAGTCGCTCCAGCCATGGGACGGTGGTCCAGAAGTTCCGCGCCGCCGATGCGAATGACATCAAGTGAGCGACCACTGAATCCCACCGACGGCGGCAAGTACGTCGTGATCGTGGGTCAGGAACCGACGCAGTCCTCACCGTCCCTCACGCTGTCGAAAGCTCTGATCGGCATTGGAGTAGCGGTTCGTTTTGTGCCCGTAGACGAGTTAGGGAGACTGGATTGGCTCCGCATGCTTCGAAGCGCGAAGGCCGTAGTCCTCGTCTCTTATCTCGTCGTCGACGCGTATCGATTGAGTCAATTGGCGACGGCCGTCGCGTCGAACGTGCCCCTTGTCCGCTGGTGGGTGGGCACCGACGTCCTCAATGTCATCACTAGGGACGAAGTTCGAGAGAGCGCCGCCCTCCTCGACCGCATCGTATCAGCGAATGTTTGCGTGGCCTCGCATCTCGTTGATGAATTGGCCACCGCTGGAGTTCACGCGCAGTTTATTCCCTCGGTTCTTGATCCGGATCTCATTCCATCTGGAGTGACTCCATGGTCCGATGAGATCAAGCCGATCCTCGTATACATGCCAAGTGGGCGAAAGGAGTTCTACGGACTCAGCGTAATAGAGCCCGTGATCGCGGAAAATCCGGACCTCGACTTCATCGTCTTGGCAGACGAGACTCACGCGCTCGCCTCACATCCGAATGTCGAAAGTTTCGGTTGGGTCACTGACATGAACGGCATATACGCGCGCGCGGGGTGTGTGCTGCGCATCACCGACCACGACGGACTGCCTCGCATGCTGCTGGAAGCGCTGTTGCGTGGCTTGTACGCGATCTACGCTTGGCCATTGTCGGGATGCTGGGAAGCGCGCACAAAGGATGAGATCGAAACAGCGCTATCCCGCTATCGTGCAGTGACACAGCCAAACCTCGCTGGGCGCGAGGCGATCCTGGAAATGCTGAGTGCTCGACCAGACCGGCAGTGGGAGAGTGTGCTCACCAGCACTTTTGTGCCGCTCGCGGCACGGGCACGTGCCTTGGCCTTGGCCATCCGCATCATACTTTTCCACTCGCCAGATCGATAGCGTGAGCACTAAGCAGCCAAGTCGTCGCCGTGGGGGTATCTCTACGCGAAAAAAAGGGCCAGCCGTATGAGGGCTGACCCTTTCAGATTTTAGCCTATGCAACTGACCCCAACTCCCGAGGAGGGACTCGAACCCCCGACCCGGTGATTAACAGTCACCTGCTCTACCACCTGAGCTACTCGGGATCAGCACAGCATTTTACCCGATCCGCGCTGCTCGGTCAAGCGAACCGTGCTCCGCCACACCCCCTGCCATCCGCCTCGACGCCAGCCGCACGCCGCCGATGTCCGGCGGCGAATCCATGTGCAGCAGCGGGCGCAGCCAGCGCCCCGTGTGCGAGGCCGCGACCTCCGCGACCTCCTCTGGCCTCCCCATCGCCACGAGCTCGCCTCCGCCATCGCCCGCCTCGGGGCCCAGATCAATGACCCAGTCCGCCAACTTAATGACGTCGAGGTTGTGCTCGATGATCACGAGCGTGTGCCCTTGATCGACGAGCCGCTCGAACACGCGCGCGAGCTTGCGAATGTCCTCGAGATGCAGCCCCGTCGTCGGCTCATCCATCACGTACAGCTTGCGCGTCTTCGTTTTCCCCGCGTTCGACAGCTCGCGCGCGATCTTCACGCGCTGCGCCTCGCCGCCGCTCAACGTCGGCGCTGGTTGCCCAAGCTTGAGATAGCCGAGCCCGACCTGCTGCAGCTGCCAGAGTGCCTGGCCGAGCTTCTCCTCGCGCGGGAAAAATCGTATCGCCTGATCGATGGTCAGCTCGAGCACGTCGTAGATGCTCTTGCCGCGCACCTTCACCTCGAGCACCTCGTTCTTGAAGCGCTTGCCGCCGCACACATCGCACGGCACGTACACGTCGGCCATGAACACCATCTCGACCTGCAGGAAGCCCGCGCCCTCGCAGTTCTCGCAGCGGCCGCCCTTCACGTTGAAGCTGAAGTGGCCCGCGCCGTAGCGCTTCTGTCGCGCGAGCGGCTGGTCCGCGAAGATGCGGCGGATCTCGTCGAAGGCCTTCACGTACGTCACGGGATTCGAGCGCGGCGACTTCCCGATCGGGCTCTGGTCAATGCACACGACATCCGCGAGCGGCTCCCACCCGGTGATGCCCTCGAAGCCGCCGACGCGCTCGCCGAGATGGCGCTTCGCGGTGTGCTCGCCTGTGAGTCGAGTCTCGAGCGCGCGCAGCAGCACATCGTGCACGAGTGTGCTCTTTCCCGAACCCGAGACTCCCGTCACGACGGTCAAAGCGCCGAGCGGGATGCGGACGTCGACGCCGCGCAGGTTGTGCTCCTTCGCACCGGTGAGCGTGAGCCAGCGCGGGCCGAGCGGGCGACGCTCCTCGGGGAGCGCGATCTCCTTCGCGCCGCTGAGATACGCGCCCGTGAGCGGGCTCTCGCTCGCCCGCGACATCGGCCCCGCGAACACGACATGGCCGCCGAGCTCACCGCTGCCGGGGCCGAGCTCCACCATGTAGTCGGCGCGACGAATGGCCTCGAGATCGTGCTCGACGACGAGCACCGTGTTCCCGCCGTCGCGCAGCCGATGCAGGAGCGAGAGCAGGCGATCGACGTCGCGTGGATGGAGGCCGATCGACGGCTCGTCGAGCACGTAGAGCGTGTCGACGAGCTTCGAGCCGAGCGAGTTCGCGAGCCCGATGCGCTGCGCCTCGCCGCCCGAGAGCGTGCGCGTCGCGCGGTTGAGCGTGAGGTAGCCGAGCCCCACATCGAGGAGAAAGCGCGAGCGGCTGCGCGCCTCGCCGAGGATGTTTGCGGCGATCTGCTGCTCGTAGTCGGAAAGGGGGAGCGCCTCGAGCCAGGGAACGAGTCGCTCGATCGGCATGTCGCTCGCGTCGGCGATCGTGCGGCCAACGATGCGCACCTGCAACGCCTCGCTCTGCAGCTTCGCGCCGTGACAGGTTGGGCAATCCTGCGCGGTCTGATACTGCCGCAGAAAAATCCGGATGTACTGCTTGTAGCGCTTGGCCTCGAGCTCCTTCAGAAAGACCATGATGCCGCGAAAGCCTTTTGTTTTCGCGTACATCAGCTGATAGCGATCGGCCGTCGGAATCTCTCGCCACGGCGCATCCATCGAGATCTTGTTCTTCTTCGCAAACTCGGCCAGCGATCGCCGCTTGCCGTCGTAGCGCGGCTTCGTCCACGGATCGATCGCGCCCTCGCGCAGCGAGCGATTGGGGTAGGGGATAACGAGCACCTCATCGTACTCGAGCACCGCGCCAAAGCCGTTGCAGGTCGCGCATGCGCCGCGCGGATTGTTGAACGAGAAGAGCTGCGGTGTGGGCGTCGGCGCGCGCGTGCCGTCGTATGGACACTCGAAGCGCTCGGTGTACATGAGTCGCGAGACGGGCGTGTCGTCATCGCCCTGCGTGCCGGAGCCCGCGAGCCTTGCGGGGATCGGCGTCGCGAGCAGCACGACACACTCGCCATCGCCGTCGCGGAACGCCGTGCCTACCGATTCGGCGAGGCGCTGACGGCTCTCGGGGACCGCGATCAGTCTGTCGACGACGACGAGCAGCTCCGCGGCCTTCGTGACGTCGGTGCCCGCTGGGAGCTCGTCGAGATGCACGAGCGACCCCTCGATCACCACGCGCAAAAATCCCTGTGCGCGCAAATTCTCGACGACGACATCGTGCGTGACGAGGTCGCTCAGGCGCAGTGGGAAGGCGACCGAGAAGCGCGAGCCGGCCGGGAGCGCCAGCGCTTCCTCGGTGACCGACTGCACGGTGTCGCGCTTCATCTCGCGTCCGCACACAGGGCAGAAGGTGTGGCCTATGCGCGCCCAGAGGAGGCGCAGGAAGTCGTAGATCTCGGTGGCGGTGCCGACGGTGGACCGGGAGGTTTTCGTTGGATTCGACTGCTCGATCGCGACTGCAGGCGAGAGCCCGTCAATGAAGTCGACCTCCGGTTTCTCCATCCGCTCCAGGAACTGCCTCGCGTACGCCGAGAGCGACTCCACATACCGCCTCTGCCCCTCGGCGTAGATGGTATCGAAGGCGAGGGAGGACTTTCCGGAGCCCGAGGGGCCGGTGATCACCGTGTAGCTGCGCCGCGGAATCTCGAGATCGAAGCCCTTGAGATTATGCTGCCGTGCGCCGCGCACCACGATGTGAGACTTCATGCGTAAAGCTAACGGCTGCGGTGCCTGTTCGGGCTACGCGCGGCGGCGGAAATGCACCACGAGGCGGCCGATGAGCAATAGCATGATGGCGCCGAGTGTGGCGAGCGCGATCGAGCGGATGCTGAAGCCCGTGGCGCCCACGTCGCCCCAGCCGAGATGGGAACCGATCCATCCGCCGAGCAATGAGCCGATGATGCCGAGGGCGATGGTGATGAGGCAGCCGGCGGGATCACGGCCGGGCATCAGATACTTCGAAAGCGAGCCGGCTATGAGGCCGAGGATGATCCAGTGGAGCCAGAGAGGCATGCAGGAACGTAATGAGGAGGGCAGTGCCCATGCTTGCCGCGCTTCAGGGCCGGGCGTAGTTTCGTGTCACGACGGTCGCTCTCGACTGTCTGTAGAGGGAGCGAAGTTGCCGCACGTTCCCCGCGTCTCTTGCCCGCCTTTCTATCTCAATGCCCTACATACAGTTGGATGGTCAGCAGTATCCGCTGATCGCGGGCGAGAATCAGGTGGGCGGGAAGGATGGGGCGCGCATTCGGTTGAGCGGGGACGGAAGCGATGGCATTCTCGCGTCGCTCGACGTGGGTGCCGACGGTGCGACGGTCGTGCGAAGGATCGATGGTAGCGTGAAGGTGAATGGCGTGGCGCTCGGCGCCGAACCGGCTCCCTTGCTTCATGGCGACAAGATCGACGTCGCCGGCAGGGAGCTTTTTTTTGGCGATGACCGTCGGGGGGGAAACACGCAGTTCGTTCAGCCCGTACGGCTGCCGGAGGGTTCGGCGCGGGCGGTGCACGGGAAGCCGACGGCAGCAACGGGCGGTCGCGTGATCTCGCTCGTGGACGGTCGCGAGTACCCGGTTCCGGCGGCGGGGCTCATCTTTGGCCGCGATCCGACGTGCGACGTGGTGGTGGGATCCACCGAAGTTTCTCGCAAGCACGCCTCGCTCTCCCCGTCGCCCGAAGGCTACCTTCTTCGGGACACGAGCACGAACGGCGTATTGGTGAATGGTGAGGCGGCGGTGTCGCCGGCGCTGTTGGGGCGTGGGGATGTGTTGACGATTGGCGACGAGGAGTTTCGCTTTTACGCGGACAGTGCGCCGGCGCCGCGTGCGCCACTCGCGACGCTCGAGGTGTTGAGCACCGGGCTGTTGAAGGGCACGATAATGGAGGTGCGCTCGCCGCTCGCGCATGTGGGACGCGGCGCGCACAATGACATCATCGTGTCGGACGAGAGCGTGTCGGACTCGCATGCGAAGCTGCAGCGACGCGAAGATGGGTGGTACGTGGTGGACATGGGGTCGACGAACGGGACGTACGTGGGTGGACGGCGCATTGACGGTGAGGCACCATTGATTGGTGCGCCGGACGTGCGCTTTGGCGGCGTCAAGTTCATCTTTCGTGTACCCGATGGGGCAAATGGTGGGGGCGCGAGCCACACGCGGGCAATCGCGGCGTTCAAGGTTGATCCGAAGAAGGCGGCAGCGGCTGGGGGGGGCGGGATGAAGACACCGGTGGTCTCGCAGCCGGGGCAGCGCGCGGCGCCAGCACGGGCGGCGGCGGCTCCGGCGACGAAGGCGTCGCGTGCGGTGCCGCTGTTGTTGTGGCTCGGAGTGCTGATATTGATCGTGGCAGGAGTACTCATACTGATGACAGGTCACTAGTGCAGCTCGAGGTCGGTCAGGGAACGCATACGGGGATGGTCCGCTCCGGGAACGAGGACAGCTTTTTCGCTGACCCTCCGGCAGGACTATTCGTGGTGGCCGATGGAATGGGCGGGCACGCGGCCGGCGAGATTGCGAGCGACATGGCGGTCCGGATCGTCTCGGACGAGCTCAGAGTGATACGCGACATCACGAGCGACGATGTGAGCGTGAAGGTGTCGGACGCGTTGAAGCGCGCGAATCAGGAGATCTACGAGCGCACGCTGACGGAGGTCGACAAGCAGGGAATGGGGACGACGGCGTCGATTCTCATCGTGGGGCAGGACCGATATCTGATCGGGCAGGTGGGTGACTCGCGGA
>PLMM01000024.1 GCA_003142495.1 Gemmatimonadota bacterium
GGCGGCGCCATTCGCGCGCTCGGCGTCGAGTTCGCGATCTTCTGCTCCTCCTCCGTCATGTCGATCGCAATGTCCGCGAACAGCGCCGTGCTGAGGTAGCGCTCGCCGGTGTCGGGGAGCATGCAGAGCACCGTCGCGCCCTTCGGCGCATCCTTGCACACCTCGAGCGCAGCCGCAAAGGTGCCACCTGACGACGTGCCGCAGAAAATTCCCTCCTTCAGCGCGAGCTCCCTGCTCCAGCGCATCGCATCGGGCCCCGAGACCGTGATCACCCGGCTGATCTCCCCCGTGTCGACGGCATCGGCGGCAAGCTTCGGAATGAAGTCGGGGCTCCATCCCTGAAGCGGATGCGGCTTCCACGACGGATGACTCGCCACCGCGGAGCCATCGGGATTTCTCTCCTGCTTCGTGCCGCTCGTGAGCATCGGCGCATCGGCCGGCTCGCACACGACGATCTTGGTATCCGGCCGCTCCTTCGCGAGCACACGCCCCACGCCCTTCAGCGTGCCACCCGTGCCGAAGCCCGTCACCCAATAGTCGAGCGGCTCGTCCGCGAACGCCTCGATGATCTCGCGCGCGGTGGTGCGCGAGTGCGTGTCGGCGTTCGCCTCGTTGGTGAACTGTCGCGTCTGAAACCAGCCGTGCGCCTCCGCGAGCTCGACCGTCTTCTTCACCATTCCGATCCCACGCTCTGCGGCCGGCGTGATGATGACTTTGGCGCCGAGGAAGCGCATGAGCTTGCGACGCTCGACGCTGAAGCTCTCCGCCATCGTCACCACCAGCGGATATCCCTTCTGCGCGCACACCATCGCGAGCCCGATGCCCGTGTTGCCGCTCGTCGCCTCGATGACCGTCTGCCCCGGCTTGAGCTTCCCCGTGCGCTCGGCATCCTCGATGATGCCGAGGGCGAGGCGATCCTTCACGGAGCCAAGCGGATTGAAGGCCTCGACTTTGACGAAGAGGTTCACGCCTGGGGTGCCAAGCTTGTTGATGCGCACGACCGGCGTGTTGCCGACGGTCTCGAGGATGTTTTCGAATTTGCGTTTCATGGATGCTCCCGAAGTGTGCACGACGCTCGAGATAGCGTTGGCAAAGACGCAGTGGTGAACCCTGAAGACGGATCGATTGACAGTCGAGCGCGATTTCCGAGGTCTGTCAAAGATATCCTTAGCAAGCCGCTCGGCCGGCCGTTGTCGGGACTCGTCGCCCTGAAAGATGGCGAGTCGGGTTCCTTCACCGACATCACGAAAGTGATGGGTCCAGTGTGGAGATGTTCATGGACCTGGCTGCCTCCGCCGGTTTTGTGGCTGTCGGCGGCGGCAGTACAAAGCTGCTCGTTCACCGCCTGGATGGTGGGTCACATCGCATTGGCCTTCATCTCCCGCAGCGACCGCAACTGGATCGTGCGCCACGGTTTGTTTTCGATCACGGTCGCGGCCTTTCAGTAGCCCGTGAACGGCAACGACGTGAGGTGCGGCGGGAGGTAGTGGACGAAGAACGGCACGTACGCGATGATAATGAACACGATCGCTACCGCGAACCACAGAGGGAAGTTATCCAGCTTGAGTTCCCACCCGCTGGTCGCGGGCCCCGACACCGTTTCGGTGAACGGAATGTCCACCTGCTCGGTACGCCGCGTGCCGAAAAAAATCGTTCCCAGCAACACGACGAAGAACATCAGCGCCCCAATGAACATCAACGTGCCGCCGATGCCGGTGTAGATCCCGGGAAGGTGCCAGGCAGGATTGCGATACGTTGCGCCCGCCATGAAGGTCCGGCGCGGCATTCCCTCCAGACCGCCGGAGATGAGTCCTCGTGCCATGATGAAGACGCCGATCGCGTACACCCATCCCTGTGCCACGGCGAGCTTGCGCCCCCAGAGTTCGCGGTTGGTGAGATACGGCACCAGCCAATACGCGACGCCGACGAACGTCAGCAGCACCGCCGACCCGACCGTCATGTGGAAGTGCCCGGGGACCCACGTGGTGTTGTGGATCACCTGGTTCATCGAGTAGCTCGCGTTCACCAGACCGGTGATACCGCCAAGCACAAAGGTGAGCATCGCCAGCAACTGCGCCGAAACCGCCGGATCGCCCCACGGCAGCGCCGGAATCCATCCGAACAGGCTCTTGATGCCGCGATTGCGCCCGGCGTTTTCCAGCGACGCCATGATTGAAAACGCAGTGGCCAGGCTCGGCACGAAAACCACGAAGGTGAATACCGCCTGCACTGCCTTCATGCTCTGCGAGATGCCCGGGTCGGTGAACTGGTGGTGAAAGCCCACCGGGACCGACGTCGTCAGGAACATGACGAACACGATGCGGGTGAGCGAGTCGCTCATCAGGCGCCCGCCGGTCATCCGCGGAATCATCGTGTACCACGAGACGTAGGCCGGCAGCAGCCAGAAGTAGACGAGCGGGTGACCGGTGAGCCAGAACAGCGTCCGCATCAGCAGCGGATCGATGCCCGGCAGCAGGCCGAGCGACCACGGGATCAGAAACCCTACCACTTCGATGGCGATCCCGATCGACGCCAACGTCCACATTCCGTAGGTGGCGATCGCCGTATACGCCATCAGCGGAATTCGCTCCCCACTATGCTCCCGACGCCAGCTCCGGAGCGCGAGGGCGAGATTGAGCGTCGTCACCCAGGTGCTCACCACGATGAGGGCCAGCCCGATGTAGAACGCCGGATGTGCCTGAAGCGGCGGATAGAAGGTGTATAGCACGCTGGCGCGGCCGGTGAACATCGCCCAACTCGCCGAGAGCGCACCCGCCACCAGGCAGCCCAGTGCAGCCTTCAGCAAACCGCCGTGCAGCGGGCGGTTGAATGCCCGTGCGGTGGCGAGCGAAAGGAATCCGTTGGTGAACGAGAAGGTCATCACGAGCGCGTTGAACACGCCGTGGACCGTCAGCCCTTCGTAGTAGGTCTTCATCCCCGGGAACCACGACAAGATGCTGATCCCCGCGTAGCTCAACGCCTGATCGAGTCCGTTGAGCACCCCCACCGACAGCGCCATGAACCCGATGTAGATGCTCCATCGGATCACCGCCCGCTGGTCGTCGGGTAGTGTGAAGCCAGATGGGTGCGCCACCACCGGTGTTCCGGGTCGCGTCCCAGCAAGGCCCTCCGCGGGAGTGGCACGCGGCGAGAGCGTGATCGATGGTGCGCTCATTCGACCACCACCCGTGCGTTCATTGTCTGGTGTCCTGCTCCGCAGTACTCGTGACAGACTAGATGCAGCTCGCCCTTGGTGGAGAAGGTGTGCGTCAGACGGCTGATCTGTCCCGGGATGACCATCATGTTGACGCGTGTTCCGGGAATCTCGAAGCCGTGTATCACGTCGGCCGACGAAACGACGAAGCTGACCTCCGCCCCCGCCGGCACGTGGATCTCGCTGGGGAGATAGGTCCACGCCATCGCGATCATCACGACCGTGTAGCGGTTCGGGCCGGTCTGCTATACGCCGGGATGCTCGAACGGCGCCGTGTGATAGATCTGCTTGGGGTCGATGCGCCCTCCTTCGCCCGGTAGTGTCATGCCGCGCATCGTGGTGGCGTATACGAGCGCCCCCGCGAATACCAGCAGCATTGCCACGCTCACGGCCAGAAAGGCCTTCTCGTAGACGTGAATGCGATGTTGTTCAGCCATGGCTCACCGCTCCAGGAGCAGGGGGTAGACGAGAATCCACAAGGCGGCCATCGCCGCCAGAAAGAACGTCATCAGCACCAGCGTGCCGGTGGGCGCTTGACTGCTCAGATCGGGAAGTTGCTCGCTGGGCGGAGGCGGAGGCGTTTGAGTTGGCGCACTCGTTCCGGGCTCTGTCATGCCGACCTCCGAGGAGTCGGTTCGAAGTGCATCGGGAGCGCGGTCCGCCCCGTTTATTTTCGCGCTTCGTATCGCGCGAGCCAGCTGCCGAGCCACCGTATCATCGCGACCAGCACCGCCAGGCAAACCACGGCGACCGCGTCGCGTGTCCCGTCGAAGTGACCTTCCAGCAGCTGCGTGAGCTGCGTCCAGCTATACCAGATCAAGCAGGCTGCGACCACGGTGAACAGGGCGAGCCCTCCAACGAGCTCGCCGAATCGCCCTCGTGATGACAACCGATCTCCGCGTCGACGTGGCGTGAAAAGCGAACGATGCTTTTTGCTACTGGTGAATAGACTAGCACACGCTGACCGTCAAGCAAACGTCGTTTCTCTCGAGACGGCGGTCTCTGCCCGCCACCTGCGCGGGCTTGAACTTGTCAACGGACGAGGTGGGATTCGAACCCACGGTACGCTATGAACGTACACACACTTTCCAGGCGTGCGCCTTAAACCGCTCGGC
>PLMM01000264.1 GCA_003142495.1 Gemmatimonadota bacterium
TGGCGTTCGCGCGGCCGGAGCTCACGGGGGCGAGGCGGGCGGTGGGGCGGGTGGTGATGGTGGATCTTGGTGCGCACGATCGCGATCGCACCGAGGCGGCCGACTCTGCCTCGCGATACGATGCGCGCGGCGATGTGCTCATCTCCTTCGACAGCGCCGCGCACGCCATTCGTGGTGACAATGCCTTGGCGTCGCTCCGGGACGAGCACGACTCCACACTCGCGCGCGGCTCCGTGTCTGCGGCGCTCGCTGCCGGAATGCGCGCGGCGAGCGAGCTTCGTGGTGACGCGGACTCCGTCGAGCTCGTGCTCATCTCTCCGCTCGCTGCCTCGGAGCTCGACGCGGCCACGCGCGCGATTCGCGCGGCGTGGCCGGGGCGTGTGCGCCTCGTGCGGCTAGCAGCCGTCGATTCCGTGGCGGCGACCGTCAGCATCGATGTCCGCGGTGCGACGCTCGACGACCCCGTGCGCGCAGCCATTGCGATGCTGCCCCGCGCGGATACTCTGAACAAGCGCACTCGCCTCGTGCGACTCGATCGCGGCGCACCGAGCGGCGCGGACACGTCGTGGGCGACGCGTGGTGCCGCGTACGTGCGGTGGCCTGCGTCGCTCGATTCGAGCGGATGGCATCGTCGTGCGCGCGCCGACACCGTTGGCGCGGTCATCGGCGGCATCGGCGATCTGGGCGACGCGATCGTCGTGGCGACCTTCGTGCCCACGGTCGACGCTGCGGCGGGGCACGTGGTCGCTCGATGGGTGGACGGCACACCCGCGGCCACGGAGCGGGCGTTCGGCCGCGGATGTGTGCGTGACGTCGCGATTCCGATTGCACGTAGCGGCGATCTCGCCTTGCGCGAGAGCACGCGCCGCCTCGTCGCCACGCTCGCAGCTCCGTGTGGCGGCCTCGTGAGCTTCGTTCCCGCCTCCGCCTCCACCCTCGCCCAGCTCCGCGGCACCGGCCCCCTCGTCGCCACGCGCGCGCTCGACGCTCGCAGCTCGTCGCCAAGCCGCCTCACCACCTGGCTCCTCATCACCGCGCTCGCGCTGCTCCTCGTCGAGCCGCTCCTCCGCCGCCAGCGAGCCGCCGCGTGACCGCCGTCGAGCGCGTCGCCTCCGCCCGCCGTACACTCGGCGTTGCTGTCGGAGCGAGGTCAATACTATGGGCGGGGGCCGCCGCCGCCTCGCTGTTGGCGGTCGCCGGAATAGTAGACTGGCTCATCGGCATCCCGCGCGCCGCTCGCGCACTCGCGATTCCCTCCGCGATCCTCCTCGCGCTCGCCGCTCTCGCCTACACGCTCTGGCGCGGTCGCAAGGTCCGCGCGCTCCCCGTCGTCGCGCTCTGGCTCGAGGAGCGCGTCCCCGAGCTCCGATACGCGCTCGTCAGCGCGCTCGACGCTCCGCACTCGAGTCCCACGCTCGAGCGAGAGGTCGCCGCGGTGCAGTGGAGCCCCGTGATCAATCGGGCGCTCGGCCACGCGCTCGTGCCACCGCTGCTCGTGCTCGCCGCTTCTGCAACGCTGCTGTTCGCGCTTCCCGCCGGTGTCCGCGCACGAATCTCCGAGCCGCGCGCGGGCGACGCGCTCCTCCGCGCGCCGATCCTCGCGGCCCCGATGCGAAACAGGCTGACGCCCTTAACGGGCGAGGTGGTGCCGCCGAGCTACACCGGCGAGCACCACATCATAATAGAAGAGCCATCCTCCATCGAGGCGCTCACCGGCGGCCACTTAGTGTTGCGCGGCCAGGGCTCCGCTAGCGGCATCACCGCGACCGTCGCCGGCGTCGCCGCTCAGCCGCGCGATTCCGCCGATCAGTGGCGCGTCGACATCGTGGTGCCCGCCAAGCCGGCCGCGCTCGAGCTTCGCGATCGCAGCTACTCGCGCACGCTGATCATCGCGCCGCACGCCGACTCGCTTCCCGTTGTCACGCTCTCCGCTCCCACGCGCGACACCGTCGTGCGCACGCCGAAGGGCGCGTTCACACTCGGCGCCGACGCCACCGACGACTACGGGCTCGACGCTGGGTGGTTCGAGTACATCGTCAGCTCCGGCGAAGGTGAAACGTTCACCTTCAAGTCCGGCGTCATCCACCGCGTCGATGCGGGCAACGCGCGCGCGACAAAACTCTCAGGTGAGCTCGATCTCGACTCGCTCCAGCTCAAGCCCGGCGATCTCGTCCACGTTCGCGCCGTCGCGCGCGACCGTAATAACGTCACGGGTCCTGGCATTGGCGTCTCCGAGACGCGCACGCTGCGCGTTTCGCGCGCCAGCGAGTACGACTCGATCGCCATCGAGGGCGCGCCGCCGCCGGACGTCGACAGCTCGCAGCTCAGCCAGCGCATGCTGATCATCCTCACCGAGAAGCTCGAGGCGCGAAGAACGAAGCTCGCTCGCGCCGACGTCGTGAAGGAATCGCAAGCGATCGGCAGCGATGAGGCGCGGCTTCGTCAGCACGTCGGCGAGATCGTTTTCGCCCGGCTCGGCGCGCAGCAGGGCACCGAGGATGCCGGGAGCAACGACGCCGGCCCCGCGCACATGACGCCCGATCAGCTGCTCGCCGCCGCGAACGCCGCGACGCAGGCATCCGCGGGCGCCACCGATTTTGGTGGCGACGAGACGCCCGTCGTCGCCGTCAACCGTCCGCTGCTCGAGGCGTACAATGCGATGTGGGACGCGAGCCGCGCGCTCGAGCTGGGCGAGCCCGGCACCGCGCTCCCGCCCATGCGAATCGCGCTTGCCGCGCTTCAGCGCGCGCGCAACGCCGAGCGTTTGTATCTGCGCGGCAAGTCGCCGACGGTGATCGTCGACATCAACAAGGTTCGCCTTGCCGGCAAGCGCGACGATGCCACGTCGTCATCGCGCCTCCCGCGCACGGTGCTCGACAGCTCGTCCGAGCGTCGCGCGGAGCGCTTCGATGCGGCGCTCAACGATCTCGCCGTGAATTCGAGCGCGGCGATCGACTCGCTGCTCGCGCTCCGCGTGGACGCGCTCGAGCCGGCGCCCGCGCTCGCCGCTGCGCTCGCGCCCGCGATCGATTCGCTGCGCGCGGGCCACAACGCCACCGACGCGCTCGTTCGCGCACGTCGCATCGCCGCGGGCGTCACCGTCGCACGCATCGAGTCGGCTTGGGGCGGCGCATGGTGAGCGCGTCGTGAGCACCTTCACCTTCGCCACCGCGCAGTACGACTCCGGCGACTGGGACTCGGCGCCGCTCGTGCCGCCCAACATCATCGACACGATCGCGCGCTACACCGAGATCGAGGTCACGCCGACGGGTGTGATCGTCTCGCTCGCGTCGCCGGATCTGCTGCGATATCCGCTCGTCTATCTCACGGGCCATCTCCCCGTTCGCTTCAGCGACGTGGAACGCAAGCAGCTGCGCGAGTTCCTCGACCGCGGCGGGATGCTCTTCGTCGACGATCACAACCACGATGTCGACGGAGTCTTTCACAAGACGGCGACCGAGGAGATCACGCGCACGATCGGCGAGCCGAAGGAGCTGCCGAACAATCATCCGTTGTATGCGGCGTTCTTCAAGTTCACGGACGGGCCGCCCACGACGAGCCACGAGCTCAATGGCTGGGGCGACAATCTCGTCCACAAGAATCTCTTCGCCGTGATGCGCGAGGGGCGCATCTCGGTTCTCTACAGCAGCAAGGACTACAGCTCCGAGTGGGGCTACCATCCGGACACGAAGCGCTTCCAGTCGGTGGACAATACGAAGTTCGCCGTGAACATCGTGGTGTATGCCCTTACCGCCTGATCTCCGCCGCCGCCTCGAGCTCTTCGCGCGCGCAGGCGCGATAGCGATGCTCGCCTGGATGATCGCGCGCTCGGCCGCGCCGCGCGACACGGCTACGGTGCAGGAGCGCACGGACTCGCACGCGCTCTCGGCCGCGCTGGCGCAGTGGACGCTCGCGCCCGAGCCCACGGCGGTGCACGTCACCGCGGCGTTCGCGCCCGCTGCGCGCGAGCGCGAATGGCTGCGCGCGCTCGCGCGTGCAGGCGTGCGCGTGACATGGTCCGGCCGCTCGATCCCCGCAACAGCCATCGAGGTGGCCGCGCGCAACGATCCAGCGGGCGGCGTACGCGCGTACGTCGCTGCGCCCGCGGGCACGCGCGCGACGCTCTCCGATGCGGTGGGGCTGCTCGACACGCTTGGCCTAGCGGCGGGAGCGAACGCGCTCGCGCTGCCGCTCTCCGCTGGCGCGCTCGATCTGCTCACTGGCGAGCAACACGCGCGCGCGCTCGCGCCCGACTCGCTGCTACCGCGCCAGGCGGTGGTGCTCGGGCGCGCGGGGTGGGAAGGGAAGTTCGTGATGGCGTCGCTCGAGGAGCGCGGCTGGAAGGTGAGCTCGCGACTGCGCGTGGGGCCGAATGTGTTCGTCACGCAGGGCACGCCGCTCGCGCTCGACAGTGCGCACACGAGCGTTGTGATCGCGCTCGACTCGAGCGCGGCGGCGTACGCGAGCGTGATCGCGGCGTTCGAGCGAAGCGGCGGCGGCGTCGTGCTCGCGGGCGATGCGCCGCTCGCCGCCTCGCTGCGCGCGCTCG
>PLMM01000065.1 GCA_003142495.1 Gemmatimonadota bacterium
AGCTCGTACTCCTTCCAGCCGAGGAGGCTGCGCTCGATGAGCACCTGATTCGTGGGCGAGAGATCGAGCCCGCGTCGTACGATGTCCTCGTACTCCTCGCGATTGTACGCGACGCCGCCGCCGGTGCCGCCGAGCGTGAACGACGGACGTATGATTGCCGGGAAGCTGACGATGGGGATGAGCGCGATCGCATCGTCCCACGTGCGCGCGATCCCGCCCGTCGCCACGCGCTGACCGATGCGGCGCATCGCATCCGCGAAGAGCTCGCGATCCTCAGCGAGCCTGATCGCGCGCGCGTCGGCGCCGATCAGCTCCACGCCATACTTCTCGAGCACCCCCGAGTCCGCGAGCGCGAGCGCGACGTTGAGCGCCGTCTGGCCGCCCATCGTCGGGAGCAGCGCGTCGGGGCGCTCGCGCTCGATCACCTGCTCGACCACACTCGCCGTGACCGGCTCGATGTAGGTGCGGTCCGCGAACTCCGGATCGGTCATGATCGTGGCCGGGTTCGAGTTCACGAGCACCACCGTGTATCCCTCTTCGCGCAGCGCCTTCGCCGCCTGCGTGCCGGAATAGTCGAACTCGGCGCCCTGCCCGATGACGATCGGACCGGAGCCAATGAGCAGAATCTTTTGAATGTCAGTGCGACGCGGCACGAAGGAGCTCTTCTAGAATGGTGTCAAGCGAGTGTCGGGGGGCCCAGCCGGTTGCGGCGCGGAGTTTCGCGGCGCTGCCAACGAGCGCCGGGACATCCGCGGGGCGCATGAGCGCCGGATCCGTCTGCAATTTCGCGTCTACTCCGGCGAGGGCAAGGATGCGCCGGGCAAGTGTCGCCATGTCGGTGCCCGCGCCGCTCGCGATGTTGTACGCCTCGCCCGCAATACCATGATCGGCGAGTGCGATATAGGCGCGCGCGACGTCCTGCACGTGCGAGAAATCACGCACGGTGCTGGTGTTGCCCATCACGAGCGGCTGCGACGTGCCGCGGAGCGCGACGGCGCGCCTCACGAGCGCCGGGATCACGAAGCTCGGCGACTGCCCTGGCCCGCTGTGGTTGAACGGGCGCGCGGCGATCACGCGCACGCCGCCCGTGCGGTGCGCCTCGAGCGCGAGCACCTCCTGCGCGGCCTTGGACGCGGCGTAGATGCCCATCGGATTTTGTGCTGCACTTTCGACGAGCGGCATCTCGGACGCATCGTGACGCCCATACTGCTCACCGCTGCCGACGATGACGACGGCCGGATCGAGCGTCCCCGCCGCGCGGCGCGTGCGCACCTCGCCGAGGAGTCGCGAGGCGACGATCACGTTGACGTCGAGCGTGCCCGCGGGATCGGCGTTCGCGGTGACGACGTGCGCTATTCCGGCGAGATGGAAGATTGCGTCGGGCGTCGAGGCGTCGATCACCTCGTGCGCCGCGCCAGGCGCGCGCAGATCGCCCCGCCACCTATGCACAGACGTCGCAGCGCCGAAGTCGAGCGCGCCGGGCGGCAACGTGTCATCGAGTCGCGCGCCCCACACATCCCACCCCGAATGCAGCAGCTCGCGACACAGCCATTGGCCAGCGAAGCCGGCCGCGCCGGTCACCAGCGCGCGCACGTCAGCCCCGTACCCGGTGTCGCGCCAGATCTGCCTCGACCATCATCTCGATCAGCTGCTGGAACGACACCTTCGGCTCCCACCCGAGCAGCCGCTTCGCCTTCGACGGATCGGCGACGAGCAGGTCGACCTCGGCGGGACGCATGAAGCGCGGATCCTGCACCACATAGTCGCGATAGTCGAGGCCGACGGCGCCGAACGCCGTCTCGCAGAGATGCTGTACGGTGTACGCGTGCCCGGTGCCGATCACGAAGTCCTGCGGCTCATCGAGCTGCAGCATGCGCCACATCGCATCGACGTAGTCGCCGGCGAAGCCCCAGTCGCGGCGCGCGTCGAGCGTGCCGAGCGCGAGCTGAGTGGCGAGGCCGAGCTTGATGCGCGCGACGGCGTCCGTGACTTTCCGCGTCACGAACTCGAGGCCGCGGCGCGGGCTCTCGTGATTGAAGAGAATCCCCGACACCGCGTAGAGTCCGTAGCTCTCGCGATAGTTCACGGTGATCCAGTGTCCGTAGACTTTCGCGACGCCGTACGGGCTGCGCGGATAGAAGGGCGTCGTCTCCGTCTGCGGCGTCTCGGCGACGCGCCCGAACATTTCGCTCGAGCTGGCCTGGTAGAAGCGCGCGTTTGGTGCGGCCTTGCGGAAGGCCTCGAGCACGCGCGTCACGCCCATCGCGGTGAACTCGCCGGTGAGCACGGGTTGCGTCCACGACGTCTGCACGAAGCTCTGCGCGGCGAGGTTGTAGATCTCGTCTGGCGCGCTGGCGGCGATCGCATCGACGAGCGAGTGCTGGTCGAGGAGGTCGGCGGAGAGGAGCTCGACGCGATCGACGAGGTGCGCGATGCGCTCGTAGGGCGTGGTCGAGCTGCGGCGCACGATGCCGTACACCTTGTATCCCTTCTCGAGCAGGAACTCGGCGAGGTACGAGCCATCCTGCCCGGTGATTCCGGTGATCAGCGCGGTTTTCATCGGCTCACGAGTTGGCGGACACGAAAACAGGGAGCCCGCCGAAGCGCTCCCTGTTGTCGATGCTGAACGGTCGGAAGATCATGCGACGCGAGTCCCTCGCGGAGCACGCTGAATCTTGCCCGCGCTGAGACAGCGCGTGCAGACCTTGATCTTCGTGACCTTGTCGTCGATCAGAATGCGCGCGACCTGAAGATTCGGCTTCCAGACGCGGCGCAGCTTGTTGTTTGCGTGCGAGACGTTGTTCCCGAAGGAGACGCCCTTCTTGCACACGTAGCACTCTTTCCCGGACATGACCTAACCCTCGATCAGCTCGATACGCGCCATCTCGGCTCCGTCACCCTTGCGGTGACCGACCTTGAGAATACGCGTGTAGCCGCCATTGCGCGTCGCGAACTTGACGCCGACTTCCTGAAAGAGCTTGTCGGCGGTTTCGCGATGCTGGACGTGGCGACCCGCGAGACGCCGCGCATGCAGCGTTCCGGTCTTCGCCTTGGTGATCAGCTTCTCGATGAACGGACGCAGCTCCTTGGCCTTCGCTTCCGTCGTCTCGATCGCGCCGCGCTCGATCAGCGACTTCGCGAGACTGCGCATGAGGGCGAGCTTCTGCTCGCTCGTGCGGCGGAGCTGTCGTCCAGCCTTTCTGTGACGCATTGCAGTCTACTCCTCGTCGTCTGGCGCGGCAGCGGCGGCGCGACTGGGAGCCGTTCCCCAATCGGACACACGCACACCCTCGGCACCGTCATCGTAGCGCATCCCGAAATTCAGACCTTCACGCTCGAGGAGATCAGCGATCTCCTGCAGCGACTTCTTGCCGAAATTCTTCACCTGGAGCATTTGCGCTTCCGTCTGGCGAACGAGATCGCCGAGGGTGCGTATGTCCGAGTTCTTGAGCGAGTTCACCGAGCGGACCGACAGCTCCAGCTCGTCGATCGGCGACTTGAACAGCTGCGAGAGCCGCAGGCCATCTGCGGAGTGCTCGCCATTCGAGGCGACCGAGCCCTGCGAGTGCGAGCCGAAGTTGGCGAAGAACTGGAAGTGCGTCTGCGCCAGCGCGGCGGCGTAGCTCACCGCCTCTTCGGGAGAGATCGTACCGTTCGTCTCGACGGTGAGCGTGAGCCGATCGTAATCGGTGCGCTGTCCGACGCGCGTCTCGGAAACCGCGAAGTTCGCGCGACGCACGGGATTGTAGATCGAGTCGACGCGAACGAGATCGACGGGGAGACCGCGATCGAGCGGATGCTGATCGGCCTCGACGTAGCCACGACCCTTGTTGACGTACAGCTCGACGTTCAGCTCCCGCTCGTCCTGCAGCGTGAACAGGTGGTGGCGCGGATCGCCGATCCGAACGACGCCCGACTGCTCGATGTCGCCGGCGGTGATGGGACCCGCTTCCGTCTTGCGGATGCGGAGCACCGCCTCGTCGACATCATCTGCGAGCTGCAGCGTGAGCGACTTCAGGTTGCCGATGATCTGGTGGACGTCTTCGACGACGCCCGGGATCGTCTGATGCTCGTGCAGCACGCCATCGATGCGGAATGCCCACACACCGGAGCCGCGCAGCGACGACAGCAGCAGGCGACGCATGGCGTTGCCCAGCGTATATCCGAAGCCCCGCTCGAGCGGCTGCATCCGGAACTCGGCGACGTTCGGGTTGTCCTCGCGCTTTGTTGCTTCGACAAGAGCCGGACGAACCAGCCCCGTAAGATCGATTGCCTGAACCATGATTGAAATCCTCGTTTCGGTCTCACCGGAAGTGCTCCGGCGACGCTTCACCCCGCCCCTAATGCGTGGTGAACTCGTATGGGAATTAGGGTCCCGACCCAGATGGTACGACTGCGACTACCGCTGCAAAGAGCCGGGCGACTGAGCCCGGCTCGTGAATCACACGCGACGGCGCTTCGGCGGACGGCAACCGTTGTGCGGAATCGGCGTGACATCCTTGATCGAGCGAACCTGGAGCCCCGCGGCGGCGAGCGCCTGGATTGCAGACTCGCGTCCGCTTCCCGGCCCCTGCACGCGCACGTGCACGCGCTTGAGCCCGAGGCCGAGCGCTTCGCGCGCGCAGGCCTCGGCGGCGACGGTGGCGGCGAACGGCGTGGACTTCTTGCTGCCCTTGAAGCCCGCCTTTCCCGAAGATGCCCACGAGATCGTGTTACCGTGCATGTCGGTAATGGTGATCATCGTGTTGTTGAAGGTCGCGTTGACGTGGGCGATCCCCTCGGGATCGACGACGCGCTTCGACTTCTTGGCCGAGCCTGTTTTTGCAGTTGCCATGCGCTGTGTATGGAGCTCGAGAGAAAAGGCGGCGGGGCGCGAGTCGCACCCGCTCCACCTTGAACGCTGCTACTTGCTGCTACTTGGTGATCTTCTTCTTGCCGGCGATCGCGCGACGCGGCCCCTTCTTGGTGCGCGCGTTGGTGTGCGTCCGCTGGCCGCGCACGGGCAGACCGCGGCGATGACGGATGCCCCGATACGAGCCGATGTCCATCAGTCGCTTGATGTTCATCGCCACCTCGGTGCGCAAAGCGCCCTCGACGCGATAGTCCTTTTCGATCGCCTGGCGAAGCCGGTTCACATCCGCATCATTGAGATCCTTGATGCGGAGATCGGCGCTCACACCGGTGCTCTCGACGATACGGCGCGCGAGCTCGCGGCCGATACCAAATATGTACGTGAGACCGATCTCGACCTTCTTGTCCCGAGGGAGATCGACTCCTGCAATTCGCGCCATTCGTTAACCCTGCCGCTGCTTGTGCTTCGGGTTGCGCTTGCAAATGATGCGGGTCACGCCGTTACGCTTGACCACTTTGCAATGCTCACAGATGGGCTTGACGCTGCTACGGACTTTCACAAAAAAACTCCGGTTGTGACGTAAAAATTTCCGGCCAAGTCTCGCAATCTACCCTACTTAGCCACGGTAGGCAAGCAAGGGAATCGGGACTGGGCCCCTATGTGCAACCAACGCTCAGCTCTCCAGCGCGCGCCGGACCGCGGCCAGCGCCTCGCGCGGCTCCGCGGCGGCCGTCACCGCGCGTCCGAGCACCAGGTAGCTCGCCCCCGCCACTAGCGCCGCCGCCGGCGTCACGACCCGCGCCTGGTCGTGCGCGTCGCCGCCCGGAAGGCGGATACCGGGCACCAGGAGCCGGAGCGTATTGCCGTACACCGCCCGCACCGCCGCCGCCTCCGCGCCGCTGCACACGATCCCGTGCGCTCCGGCCTCGCGAGCGATCTCCGCCAGCCGCAGCACCTCATCCTCCACCCGCGCCACCGACTTCCCCCACGCCTCGCCAAGCGATGCCGCGTCGAGCGACGTGAGCACCGTGACCGCAAGCACGCCGCACGACGCGCCCGCGCCCTCGACGGCCGCATCGAGCATCGCGCGGCCGCCAGACGCGTGCGCCGTCACCAGCCGCACATCGAGCTTCGATGCCGAGCGCGCGGCATTGCGCACCGTCGTCGGAATGTCGTGCCACTTGAGATCGAGAAACACATCTCTGCGCTCGTCGCGCATGCGCGTGACCAGCTCCGGTCCGGCAGCAGTGAAGAGCTCACTCCCCACCTTCACGAAGTCCGCTGCAGGGCCGAGGCGCGCGAGGAGCGCGATCGCAGGCTCCGCACCGGGAAAGTCGAGCGCGACAATGGCGCGTGGCTTCACGATTCCCACTCGAGCTTGCCGGTGAGCTCGCCCACGGCGCGAACGTCGTGCGCACGGCACCATGCCTCGAGCTCGCGCACGACGCGCTCCGGCGCGCGAGGATCGCGCAGCGCTGAGGTGCCGAGCGCTACGAGCGACGCGCCCGCCAGCAGGTACTGCACCGCGTCCGTTCCCGTCGCGATGCCGCCTACTCCCACGATCGGAACATCGACCGCGCGACGGACCATCCACGTGGCGCGCACGCCGACGGGGAGGAGCGCCGCGCCGCTCAACCCGCCGGTGCCGAAGCCGAGCGCGGGACGCCGCCGCTCGACGTCAATGACGAGCCCCGGCAAGGTATTCACGAGCGTGATCGCATCCGCGCCCGCATCGACCGCGATCTTCGCCGCGCCCGCAATGTCGGCGAGCGCGGGACTCAGCTTCACGAAGAGCGGCAGCGTTGTCGCCGCACGCGCGCCGCGCACGACCTCCGCGAGCGCGCGCGGATCGGCGCCGAACTCGAGGCCGCCCGCCTTCGTATTCGGACAGCTCACGTTCAGCTCGAACGCGTCGATGCCATCCGCAGTCGCCAGCTCGCTCACCACCGTCGCGTAATCCTCCACCGTGTCGCCCACCACGTTCACGATAACGCGCGCGCGCGAGATATTCGCCGCCAGCCACGGGAGATCGTTCGCGCGTACGCTCGCGACGCCAGGATTCGCGAGGCCGATTGCGTTGAGCATCCCGCCCGGTGTGTCCACCACGCGCGGCGGCGGCGCGCCGTTGCGCGGCAGTGGGCTCACGGCCTTCGTCATGATGCCGCCGAGCGCCTCGAGATCGATGACGCCATGGATCTCGCGTCCGTAGGCTGCGGTTCCCGAAGCGAGCAATACGGGATTCTGGAAGCGGATCCCCGCGACGTCGACGGCGAGGATGTCGCTGCTCACGGAGTAGTGCTGCCGAGCCTGCGCTCGTAGTTGTCGAGATACTCGTTGACGCCATTGGCGATCGCGTTGGCGATCGCGCGCTGCCTCACCGGATTCGAGATGAAGCGCGCCTCCTCGGCGTTGGTGCCGAAGCCGATCTCCACGAGCACCGCCGGCATGTACGCTCTAACCAGCACCATGAAGCCCGCCTGCTTCACCCCGCGACTCGGCCCTTCCTCGACGGCGCCGAGCCGGCGCTGAATGATCTCGGCGAGGTCGCTCGACTCGCGGAGATGCTCGTTCTGCGCCATGTCCATCGTGATCAACGTGAGCGGATCATCCTTCTCGCTCGACGAGCCGGTCTCGAAGTGCACCGATTCGTTTTCCATCCGCTCGACGCGCTTCGCATCTTCCGTCTTCGCTTCCGCGAGGAAATACGTTTCGTAGCCGCGCGCCTCCGCCGGCTTGTGCCAGGCGAGATTTGCTGCGTTCACGTGGATCGAGACGAAGACATCGCCGTGTGCCTCGTTCGCGATCTTTCCCTGGTCGCCGAGCGTGATCAGCGTGTCGCGCGTGCGCGTCATCGTCACGCTCATGCCGCGCGCGCGCAGCGCAGTGTCGAGCTTCTGCGCGACGGCGAGCGTGATGTTCTTCTCGTAGATCGTCCACTTGCCGCCGATCGGCCCGTGCATTCCGGTGTCGGGGCCGCCGTGTCCCGCGTCGACGACGATGCGCCGCTTGCGCGTGCGCGTGCCCGGGCGCGTGGGCGCCGCGCGCTTCCCGATGACGCCGGCCGCAGGGAGCAGCGCGACACTCGATGCCGCGGGAACGCCGGTGAAGCGAAGCTCGGCGCGCCCCGGGATGTAGCGCAGCCGGTCCGACGCAACGCGCGGCAGAAGCTCGGCTACCACCTCGAACGGGACGTGGAGATGGCCATCGACCACGAAGGGCGCGGCGGCGAGCGGCACGAACTGTCCGTTGATCGTCGCGAAGGGAAGCTGATCGCGCAGCTCCATGTCGACGCCGGCAACGTTCACCGCGAAGCGACCATTGCCGAGATCGGAGATGCTGAGCGGCACCAGCGGCGCGAGACGCTCGATCGAGATGGCCGCGCCCAGGTTGGTCTCGACGAGCGGAACGATGCTCTCGCTCTCGCCGGCGCGCACCGACAAGACGGACGGCGTCGTCGCGGCGAGCTGCAGCGCGACGAGGACCGCGCCGATCATCGAGCGCGCACCGCGCGCGCCATGTCGCGCTGATCTTCGCGCTTCTTCTCGTCTGCGCGCTTGTCGTGCAGCTTCTTCCCCTTGCCGAGTGCCAGCGTCACCTTCGCGACTCCACGCTTGAAGTACATCTCGAGCGGGACCAGCGTGAGCCCCTGGCGCTCCACCGCGCCAATGAGCTTGCGGATCTCCTTGCGATGCATGAGCAGCTTGCGCGTACGCGTCGGCTCATGGTTGAACCTGTTCCCCTGCTCGTACGGCGAGATGTGGAGATTGAGCAGAAAGACTTCGCCGTCGTTCAGAATGCCGTAGCTATCGGTGAGGTTTGCCTTTCCGTCGCGGAGCGACTTGACCTCGGTCCCCGTCAGCACGATACCGGCCTCCCACGCATCGATGATCTGATAGTCGTGACGGGCGCGCTTGTTTCGGGCAATGATCTTATGCCCGTCCTGCTCATCGGCTGTGGGCATGGGACGCTCTATAGAGACTCGTGGCGGGGAGAGCGGTCACCGGACGCGCTCGCCTCCCGCCCTTCGCAACTTAGAAGTGACCGATGCGCCAAGCAACGGTGCGCGTTGACTTTGCCTCATCGGGCTCGTACCTTTTTCGCTCACGCCGAAGTGGTGGAATTGGTAGACGCGCTGCGTTCAGGGCGCAGTGGGCGTATGCCCGTGGGGGTTCGAGTCCCCCCTTCGGCATGCAGAGCAACGGGCGATTCGCAAACAGCGGTCGCCCGTTCGTTCATCCAGGGAGTGTCGCCGCGCCGAAGCTCTTGCGGAGCGCGGCATTCGCCTCGCCCATGTAGCGCGCGAGCAGATCGCCCGCATGCGCGACGACATCGGGACGCGCCGCATCGCGATGGCCGGCGAACTCGAGCAGCGCGCGGCCAAGGTGCCAGCCGCTTCCCTCGCCCGCGCGATTGTTGAGCGCATCACCGTACGCGGCGAGCCGCGCGTTCAGCTGGCGCTCCGCCACGCGGATCTTTCCAGGCGCGACCGCGCGGTCGTTCGCGAGCTCGCGCCCGAGCGCAGCGGCGACGAGCGATGCGGTGCGATCGTCGAGCGCATCGCGCTGCGCGCCGAGGAGCCCGAGGGCGCGCCGCGCGTAGCGAAGCTCCCAGCGCGCGTGGTCGACGTCGCAGTCGGTGCCGTGCACGCTCAACCACTCGACGTCTTCCTCGGTGGGCTCCGCGAACAGCGCAGTGACGTACGTGGTTGCGCGGCGCCGCTGCTCACGATCGAGCGTCCACGCGCGGAGCGACCGTATCACGGGTCGCCGCCGCTCAGACGGTGAGAATCGGCAGGCCCACGCGGCCGCGGACAGTCTGCTCGCCGTACAGTAAATCCGAGAGGTGCACGCCTTCGAGCACGTCGTCGATTTTCTGCTGCAGGAGCATCCACACGGGACGGATGCTGCACTCGCCCGATGCGGCGCATCGCTCACTATTCACGGGATGCGAGACGCAGTGCAGGTCGAAGGTCGAGAGCTCCGACGCCTGGATTATCTCGCGAACGGAGATCTCGTGGGCGGGGCGCGCGAGCGCGTAGCCGCCATGTGCGCCGCGGGTGCTGCGCACGATCTCAGCGCGGCGCAGTCGAAGCATGATCTGCTCGACGTAGTCCGCGGGGAGCTTCTCGCGCGCGGCGAGATCGCGACCGGTCACCGGCCCCTCGTCCATCCGGCGGGCGAGGTGCAGCGCGCTGATCAATCCGTACTCAGCCCACGTGGTGATGCGCATGCCCTGGAGATTACCGTTGGCTCACCAGTGTATCAAGGCCGAGCGCGTTAGGTTGGCCGCGCGGCCAGCTATCCCGCCGAGACGCCGCCATGCGCGCCGCCCGGCACACCGATCTCCGTCATCTTCCGCAGGTCGAGCACCTCATCGGCCTCGGCGTCCGGCAGCACGTGCTCGCGCTTCACGAGATCGCGAATGAGCACATTTTCCTTCACCGACTGCTTGCTCAGCTCCGCCGCCCGCGCGTAACCGATCTGCGGCGCGAGCGCCGTGGCGAGGGCGGCCGAGCGCTCGACCCAATACGCGCACATTTCGACGTTGGCCTCGATCCCGGCGATGGTCTTCTCCGAGAGCGAGCGCGCCGCGTTCGTGAGGATCATCTCGGACAGGAAGATGTTGTGCGCGATCACCGGCATCATGACGTTGAGCTCGAGCTGCCCATGCTCGGCCGCGATCGCGACGCAGACATCGTTGCCCATCACCTGGAAGCAGACCTGGTTCACCATCTCGGGGATCGACGGATTCACCTTCCCCGGCATGATCGACGATCCCGGCTGCACGGCAGGCAGGCGAATCTCGTCGAGCCCGGTGCGCGGGCCGGATGCCATGAGGCGCAGATCGCTCGCGATCTTTCCGAGGTCGACGGCGAGCGTGCGCAGGGCGCCGCTGAAGCCAGCCGCGTCGCCCATGCTCTGCATCAGCTGAATGCGATCGGAGCCCTCGCGCACATCGAGCCCGGAGATGGCGCGGAGATGCTCGACCATGAGCGCGGGATATTCGGGCTCGACGTTGACGCCGGTGCCGACGGCGCTGCCGCCGATGCCGAGATCGCGCAGGAAACTCGCGGCCATTTGGATGCGCTGCACGTTGCGATCGATGCTGGCCCCGTAGGCGCGGAACTCCTGTCCGAGGCGAATCGGCATCGCGTCCTGCAGATGCGTGCGGCCGCTTTTCAACACATCGTCAAACTCGACGCCCTTGGCGAGGAGCGCATCGCGCAGCTGGCTGAACACCGCGACGAGCTCTTGCGCCAGCGCGAGCGCGCCGAGGCGGATGGCCGTGGGAATCACGTCGTTGGTGGACTGCGCCATGTTGACGTGATCATTCGGATGGATCGGCGCGTAGCTGCCGCGCGCGGTACCGAGGCGCTCGTTGGCGAGATTGGCGAGCACCTCGTTCACGTTCATGTTGTGCGAGGTACCGGCGCCGGCCTGATACACATCGACGACGAAGTGCTCGCGATGCGCGCCGCCGAGGATCTCATCGGCGGCGGCGACGATCGCGTCGGCGAGCTTCGCGTCGAGGCGGCCGGTTTGCTTGTGCGTGAGCGCCGCCGCCTTCTTGATCCAGACGACGGCGGTGACGAACATCGGGAGCGGACGCATCCCGCTGATCGGGAAGTTCTGCATCGCGCGAACGGTCTGCGCGCCGTAGAGCGCGCTCGCGGGAACGGCGAGCGCACCGAGTGGATCCTTCTCGGTGCGCGTCGCCGGATCTTTGCTGGAATTCATGAAGCCGAGTGCGAAAGCACGATCAGGGGTTGATGACCGTGCTGTCCGTCGCGTACGTCGAGATCACGCCAACCTCGTCCGTGCCATCGTTGTTGAACGTGGTCAGGAAGCGATACGCATGAACGCGCCGCGCGTTCGCCGCGCGCCACTTGTTCACCAAGCTGGCCTGCACCGAGTGCGATCCATTGTCGGTGAACTGACAAAAGATCTGCTCGTTGAAGCTCGAACTGCTGGGCCCGAACTCGAGCTCCACCACCACCGACGCCGTTTGGCCGATCTGCGAATTCCAGATGATCGGCATGTCGTGCACACTGTCGGAGCTCGCCTCGAGCGGTCCGAGCTTGAGGGAATCGGCATTCACGAAGGTGAAGTTGAACGCATGGAAGGCGTTCGACGCGCCGGGAACGGTTATCCGCCCCGTGCTTCCAGGCACGATGCGAATGCTGTCGCCCGTGGGCAGACGATAGAAGATGTAGCCGTTGACGTCCGCCGCGTTTGGAGCGATCTGCGCCGTATCGGTCGACAAAGCCACGATCACCGGCGAGCCGGCGTCGATCTGCGAGAGCGGCGTGATGGCGGCCGTCCCCGGATAGCCGATGTCGGCGCACGTGTCCGCGCTGTTGCCGCTATTCGGAATCGACACGTTGACGGCATCGACGAAGTACGCCGACGGGCTCGTCGTGTGCACGCTCGCGGCATCGCCGGTCGAGATCGTGACGAGGCCGAGTGGCACGCTCGACGGAATGGAATCGAGGGATTTGCAGGCGCCCAACGTGACCAGGGTAACAGCTGCGACGAACAAGAACCGTTTCATGAAAACTCCTCCTGGCGCGTGCACTACCGCGTGACGGGAATGCGAAGCGCCTCAGCGAATCGATTGAAATAGTTGAAGAACCCGATCACGGCCGTTATCTCGATAATTTGAGGGGCCGCCCACCATCTGGCCAGTTCGGCGTAAATATCGTCGGTCACGTCGCCGTTGGTGGGCGTCATCGCGTCCGCGTATGCAAGGGCCGCGCGCCACCCGGGCTCGAACACATCGTACCGCCCCGCTTCGAGCGACGTGATCTGCTCGTCCGTCGCGCCGTGCTTGCGCGACAACGCCGTGTGCGACGCCAGGCAGTACGCGCACACATTCAATTGAGACACCCGAACGGTCAGTAGTTCCTTGAGGAGCACCGGGACTTCACCGGGCCCGGTGACCGCGCGCAGATGCGCGAACAGGGTGAGCACGATGGGCGGGCGCAGTGACGCCGCGCGAAACAGATTCGGGACGTTCCCCCGCTCGCGCAGGAAGGCGTCGAAGAGCTTGTGCACGTCGGGGGTGGCATCCTCGAGCGCGGGGAGCGGCACGCGGGGCGAATCGCTAGTCATGGGCGGCGACAGAGAGGGAGTGGGCGAGCACCACGGCCACCACAGTGCCCGTGAGCAACGCGAGACCGAGCGCACCGACCGAGAGCGCATGCAGCTGCCCGAATGCCCGGCGCGCAGGATCGGTGACTGCGAGCGAGTCGATCGCGGCGGGCAAGGTGAGCCGCAGCTGCGCGATGCGCGCGAGGATCACGAAGCGCGCGAGCGCGCAGAGCACGACGATGGCAACTCCGCCCACGAGCGACGCGGTGCGCGCGGCACCGCTCGAGGCGAAGAGCGCGGTGGCGACGAGGACGGCGCCGACGACCATCCCCGTGTCGAAGAGCACGGGGAGCGTCTGCCCCACGAGCGCGCCCGCCATGGTGCGCGATGGGAGCACGGCGAACGCCGCGCGCGTTACGACGACGGTGAAGTAGAGGGCTGCGCCGAGCCACGCCGCGAGCAGGAGCGCCGCCACGGGCAGGGGCCACGTCGCGAGCGGGCGGAGAGCGTCGGGCGCCCGCACGCTCACCGCTTCACGCGAATCAGACGCGCGGCGCCGAGCAGAAAGGGATTGCTCGCGCGCTCACGCCCGATCGTCGTCTCGCGGCCGTGGCCGGGCAGCACCACGAGATCGTCGCCGAGCGCAACGATGCGGAGGAGCGACGCATTGAGGGTCTCGCGGTTGCCGTACTCGACACTCGTGTTGCCGATCGAGCCGGCGAACAGGCAGTCGCCGCCGAAGACGACGCGGTCGTTGTAGAAGGCGACGTGCCCAGGCGCGTGACCGGGGACGTGCATCACCGAGAGCTCCAGCGATCCCACCTTCACCCGATCGCCCTCTTCGAGCCCCTTGTCGAGCCCCTTGTCGGGCGCCGGCGGCGTCTCGATGCGAATGCCGTAGCGAAGCGCGGAGTCGACGGCCTGCGCGTACAGCGGGGTGTCGAGCGGATGCATGTAGACGGGAACGGGATGCGCGCGCAGCACGCCCGCCAGGCCGCCAACGTGATCGAAGTGCGCGTGGGTGATCCAGATGCTCTCGAGCGCGGCGCCGGAAGCGTGCAGCGCCTCGAGGATGCGCTCGGGCTCGTCACCGGGATCGATGAGCACCGCGCGATTGGTCGTCTCGTCGATCACCAGGTAGCAGTTCTCTTCGAGCGCGCCGACGGTGATCGTCTCGATCTTCATACCGTGTAGCCGCCTGCGCTCGTGATCTCGATGGGCTCGTGCCGGCGAAACGCCGTGATGTACTTCTCCACTGCGATTGCCGCCGTCGTGCCATCGCCCGCGGCCGTGGTGACCTGGCGCGTGAGCTGCGAACGCACGTCGCCGGCGATGAAGAGCCCGGGCACAGTCGACTCCATGTTCGCGTCAGTGATGATGTAGCCGCCCGCGTCGTGCTGCACGTGGTCGACGAGCACACCGGTGTTGGGGCGGAAGCCGATGAAGATGAACGCGCCGCTCACCGCGAGCGGCGAGCGCTCCTCGGTGATCGTGTTGCGCAGCCGCACGCTCGTAACGAGCCCCGTGTCATCGCCCACGATTTCCTCGACGACGACGTTGCGCACGATTTCGATTTTCGGATTGTCGAATACGCGGCGCTGCACGAGCTTCGACGCGCGAAAGTCCTCGCGGCGATGGAGCAGATAGACTTTCTCCGCGTAGCGCGTGAGGAAGTCCGCCTCTTCGAGCGCCGCATCGCCGCCGCCGACGACCGCGATCGTGTGCCCCTTGAAGAACGCACCATCGCAAATCGCGCAGTACGACACGCCCTTCCCCGCGTAGAGCTCTTCGCCGGGGACGCCGAGCTTGATCGGCGTGCCGCCCGCGGTGAGGATGACGGTGGGCGAGCGATAGATGTCGCCGTCGTCCGTGGTGGTGGTGAAGATCCCGTCCTCACCCCGCTCCACGCGCTCGACGATGACGAACGTCCGCAGCTCCGCGCCGAACTTCGCCGCGTGGCTCGCGAACCTCTCCGCGAGCTCGCGTCCGAAGATGGACTCGAAGCCCGGATAGTCCTCGACGAGCTCCGTGTTCAGGATCTCGCCGCCCGGCTCGCCGAGCCGCTCGAGCATCACGGCCTTGAGCATCGAGCGACCGGCGTACAATCCGGCCGTGAGCCCTGCGGGGCCCGCTCCGATGATCACCACGTCGTACTCGTACGTCTGTCCCACGTTGGCCCCGTTCTCCAGGAGTCTGTGTCGCCTATTCGCCAACCGCCAGCACGCTCAGCGCGCCGTGGCAATGCGAGACCGTTCCCACGAGCACCTCGACCGCGCCTGCTTCTGCCACTCGCTGCACCAACGCGTCGCCAGCCACCACGGCGCTCGTGTCGAACATGCCAACGCCATACGCGCGATGCTGACAATGAAAGATGACAGGACCCGCAAGGTTCCGCCCGTTCCGCCGCGCCTCTTCGGTGGCCGCCAGAACGGCGGGCGGCATGCTCCAGCTGCGCTCCCCGCGCGTTGCCGGGCAGAGCGCCGGCTCGATGCAATTCACCGGGCAAATCCACTCGGCGAAGCTCACGTACTGGGTGCCATCGTCGCCGCGGCGCTGACACGGAATTCCGCTCGGCGCATCGAGCGGGCGCGACTCGATCGCGCGCGCGGGCCAGCGCGCGCGCGCGCGGCGCGCGAGCCACTCGTACATGAGATGCGGCATGAGCGGCGAGGGGACGATCGCGTCGGGGGCGCGCGGCGCGGCGTCCGCGAGTCGCGCGGCGGCAGCGCCGAGATACGAGTCGAAGTACGGCGTCCACTCCTCGACTGCAATCTCCACCTCGAACGGATCGTCGGCGTTCACTTCGGACGACACGCGACAGTGCGCATCGCGATCGACGATCACGACACGCGTCGCGGTGAGCGCGCCCGCCCGCGCGGCGCGGCCAAGCTGGCGGAGATAATAGGAACCGTAGCAGCCGCCACCGACGATCACGATCGTGCCGTAGTGCTGCTGGGGAGCGAGTGGGAGCATGCCCGCGCTCAGCGCAGGTGCCGGCCGCCGTCGACGACCACCGCATCGCCGGTGACATAGTCGGATTCGAGCAGATAGATGACCGCGTGCGCGACATCTTCGGGAGCACCGAGCCTCGCGAGCGGCGTCGTGCGAATGAGCTTGTCGGCGTCGTCCTTCGTCCAGTGCTCCGGCAGCAATACCGCACCCGGAACCACCGCGTTCACGCGAATCGCTGGCGCGAGCTTCCGCGCGAGCGCGCGCGTCATCTGCATCACTCCCGCCTTCGAGATGCCGTGCGGGATGTACTCAGGCCACGTCTCGAGCGCGGCGAGGTCCGCGATGTTGACGATCGCGCCGCCCTTCGTCATGTGGCGCGCCGCCGCCTGCGAGCAGAAAAATGGCGCCTTCATGTTGAGCGCCATGATGTCGTCCCACTGCTCGGGCGTCACCGTATCGAAGGGCGTGCGCTTCATCTCGGCGGCCGAGTTCACGAGCACGTCGAGCGCGCCGCCGTGCGCCGCGACATCGTCGACGAGCTTCGTGATCGCGGCGGGATCGCGCAGATCGGCGGAGATCGTCCACGCGTCCGCCGCACCGGCGGCGAGCGCGAGACGAACCGTTTCGTCGGCCTCGCTCGCGGACGAGTTGTAGTGCACGGCAACGCGCATCTTCTTCGCCGCGAGCGCGAGTGCGATCGCGCGCCCGACGCGCCGCCCGGCGCCGGTGACGAGTGCAACGCGACCGCCAAGCTCCATGCTACTCCTCCAGCGCGGCGATCACGTCGGCCGGCGGCGGCGCGCCGCGCACAGCGAAGCGAATCGTACCGTCGCGCGCAATACCGAGCACGGAGCGCTGAATGCTCTTCCCGTTTTCCTTGAGCGCGCCGTACGCGCTCGCCATCGCGCGCTCAGGATCGGTGAGGAGCGGGAAGTTGAACTCGAACTTGGCCGCGTACTTGGCGTGGCTCTCGATCCCCGCGGGATTCACGCCGAACGGCTGGATGTGCGCCGCGGTGAAGTCCGCGAGATCGTCGCGCACGGCCGAAAGCTGGCGGTTGCACCCGGGAGTGTCATCGCCGGGATAGAAGAAGAGCGCGACGGAGCCGCGCTTCAGCAACTCGCGCAGCGACAGCTGCGATCCGTCGCTCGCGGTCGCGGTGAAGTCCGGCGCGACGCTACCAATTTTCGGAAGCTGGTCGCTCATGCCGGCTGCTCCGCGCGCTGGCGCACCCGCTCGTCCTGTCGAGTAAGCCAGTCGATGCTCACCTTCATGCTGCCAAGCGCGCGATAGCCCTCCGCTGCACCATGCCAGTCGGAGCCGCCGCTCGGCACGAGCCCGAGCTCGTCGGTTAGCGCCGCGAGGCGAATCACTTCGTCGACGGTGTGGCTGGGGTGGCGCACCTCCACCGAATCGAGCCCGAGGGCCGCGAGCGCCGCAAGATCCGCGCGCGATGCGCCGCCGCCGGGGTGCGCGTACACCGCGAGGCCGCCGGCGTCGTGGATGAGCCGCGCCGCCTCTTCGAACGTCACCGTGCGCTTCTCGATGCACGCGGGACGTCCGTTGCCGAGCCACTTGTCGAACGCGTCGCGAAAGTCGCGCGCCCAGCCGCCGGCGACGAGCGCTTTCGCGATGTGCGGGCGCCCGACCGCGCCGTCACCCGCCGCAGCGAAGACCGCCTCGAGCGTGACGGGAATGCCGAGCGAGTTGAGCTTCTCGACGGTGATCTTCGCGCGATCGCGTCTGGCTTCCTTGAGCTCCTCCAGGGCGGCGGCGATGTGCTCCGGATGCGTGAGATGGAGGCCGAGGACGTGAATCTCGCTGCCGTCATCGACTGCGCTGAGCTCGACGCCGGCAACGACGCGCACGCCGAGCGCCTGGACGGCGGCCTGCGCCTCGATGATGCCGTCGACCCTGTCGTGGTCGGTTAGTGCGATCGCGGAGAGACCGGCCTGGTGCGCTGCAGCAACGACGTCAGCGGGAGCGACGGAACCATCGGACGCGGTCGAGTGCATGTGGAGATCCACGAAGCGCTCGCGGTGCGCGCCGGGATTGCCTCCAGCATCGCTCATGCGCGATAGCCTCGCTCCGGCGACATGATCCCGGGCTGCGACTGCGCGAAGAGACGCGCGAGATCGTCGGCATTCAGCTCGGCGAGCGACTGCTCGCGCCAGCGTGCGCCGACGGGCGAGTAGCGTGTGACGCGAATCTCGTGGGGCGTCACATCTCGCCGCGCGAAGACGAGCGAAAACTCATCGCGATCGTTGGGGGTGACGCGTCCGGACGGCGACACTTCCCACGTGTGACCGGCGATCTCCACAGTGCGCACGGGCATCAGACGCTCTCCACTTCTCGATAGATTCGCGCCGCATCGACAATGTGGCCGGGCGCGCCGGCGAGCGCGCTTTCGAGCGTCTCGCGATCAGGGGCTTCGACGAATTCGATGAGCGCGCCGGGAAGGCCGCTCTCCTCGAAAATCCAGAAGCCGCACTTGGCCTCAGCGTAGTATGCGCGACGGGCGCGCAGACGTTCCATGAACTTCTTGCGGTCGCCGGCGGGCACGATGGAGCGTTGCAACGTGAGCCATCGTGGCACGATCAGCTACCCGTCTCTGGAAAGCTCTCGAGCGTTTTCTTGACGAAGGCGAGGAACTCATCGGCGACGGCGCCGTCGATGATGCGGTGATCGAAGGAAATCGAGAAAAAGGCGCACGTACGAATCGCGATCGTGTCCTCGCCATCGGCGCCCATGATGACCTTGGGACGCTTCTCGATGGCGCCGAGGCCGAGGATGGCGACCTGCGGCTGGCTGATGATCGGCGTGCCCATGACGGAGCCGAAGATGCCGGGATTGGTGATCGTGAAGGTGCCGTCCTGCACTTCCCTCGGATCGAGCTTCTTCGCGCGGGCGCGCGACGCGAGATCATTCAACGAGCGCGTGAGCCCGGAGAGCGAGAGATCGTCCGCATTCTTGATGACGGGAACGATCAGCCCCCAGTCGAGCGCGACGGCGATCCCGATGTTGTACTGCTTGCGATAGATGATGTTGTTGCCGCTCACCGCCGCGTTCATGACGGGGAATTTCTTGAGGCCGTCGACGACCGCGCTGATAATGAACGGGAGGTAGCTCAGCTTGTAGCCGGTGGCGGCCTCGATCGCGGCGCGCTGCTTGGCGCGGATGCGCGAGACGCGCGTGAGGTCGACCTCGAAGAACGACGTGACGTGCGCGGCGGTGCGGCGCGACTGAACCATGCGCTGCGCGATCCGCTGGCGCATCGGGGTCATGGGCTCGACGAGATCTCCGGCCCATGCTTCGGGCGCCGGACCGTGCGACTCTGCGCCGGCGCCCGAGGGCGCGTGCATCGAGGGCGGAGCGGGCGGGCGCGACGGGGCGGACCCCTGCCTGGCGCCGAGTCGCACGGAGATACGGGAGCAGATCCTTCTTCGTGACGCGCCCCGCAATACCGCTGCCCTGCATGGCCGTGATCTCGAGGCCGTGCTCCGCGGCGATCTTGCGAACGAGCGGGGAGGAGCGAGTGCGAACGCGCTCTTCGAAGGAGTTACCGTTCCCCGAGGGGGCGGGAATGGCAGGGGCGGGAGCGGAGTGATGGGAGGGGGCGGCGGAAAGCGCACTATCTTGGCTCTTGGGGGGGGGCCCCCCAGCCGATGCCGCCGCCGCAACCGGCGCCGCAGCCGCCGGCGCGCTCGCAGGCGCACCCTTCCCCGCCGCGTACGCCGCCTTGTCCGTCTCCAGCCGCGCGACCACCGTCTGCACCGCAACGGTCTGTCCCTGCACCACCAGAATCTCGGCGAGAATACCTGCGGCCGGCGCGGGGATCTCCGCGTCCACCTTGTCCGTGGAAATCTCGAAGATCGGCTCGTCGCGCTTTACCTCATCCCCGACCGCCTTGAGCCAGCGCGAGAGCGTACCCTCGGCAATCGACTCGCCCATCTGCGGCATGATTACATCCATCCGAGCCACGAATCACCCTCGCTGTGAATGTCGATACGCGGCGTCGCTCTGCCAGAGCCGCCACACCAGAATCCCCGGCAGGATCAGCAATCCCACCAGCGAACCGACCTGCAAGTACGGCTCAAAGTTACACGCCGGGAACCCCTCGGGCGGCGTGCACTCCCTGAAGCCTCCCACGCCCTTCGCGACGGCCACTCCAAGCATGCCGCCGGAGAAGTAGCCGACGAACGCGAACGGGAGCGCCACCAGGTAGCGCCACCGGCTCGGCGGCAGATCGTCGCTACGCTGCGCCGCGGCCACGCTCAATACGCGGCCAGCTTCCGCGCGACCGACACGATGTCCGCCACCTGCGGGAGCACGTAGTCCTCGAGCGGTGGCGCAAATGGCAGCGGCACATCCGCGGCCGTCACGCGCAATATCGGCGCGTCGAGCCATTCGAAGGCGTGCTCGTTGATGCGCGCCGCGATCTCGCCCGCGACGCCGCCCGTGCGCGTATCCTCGTGCACGATGAGCACGCGATTCGTCTTCTTCACGGTGGCAATTATTGCCTCATCATCCATCGGCAGCAGCGTGCGCAGATCGAGCACTTCCACCGAGAGCCCGTCTTCCTTCTCGAGCTGCTCCGCGGCCTCGAGCGCCTTCCATACCGTCGCCGCATACGTGATGATCGAGAGATCCTTCCCCTCGCGCGCGATGCGCGCCTTGCCGATCGGCACGACGTGATCGCCTGCGGGCATCTCTTCCTTGATGCGGCGGTAGAGATACTTGTGCTCGAAAAAGAGCACCGGATCATCGTCGCGGATCGCGGCCTTCAGCAATCCCTTCGCATCCGACGCCGTGGCAGGATAGACGATCTTGAGTCCCGGCGTGTGCAGGAACGCGGCCTCGGGATTCTGCGAATGGAATGGGCCGCCACGCACGTAACCGCCCGACGGGCCGCGAATGACGAGCGGGCACGGAAGGAACGCACGATAGCGCGCGGTGGCGATGTAGTTGGTGAGCATATCGTACGCGCACGAGATGAAGTCGATGAACTGCATCTCGACCACGGGCCGCATCCCCATGTGCGACGCACCGGCCGCCGCGCCGACGAAGCCGGCCTCGGAGATCGGCGTGTCGATCACGCGATTCTCGCCGTACTTCGCCATCAGCCCGTCGGTGACCTTGAAGGCGCCGCCGTACGCGCCGATGTCCTCGCCCATGCAGAAGACGTTGCCGTCGCGCTCCATCTCCTCGAAGAGCGCTTCGCGAATCGCTTCGAGATACGTGATCTCAGCCATTGAACGTCCCCCATCCCGCTGCGCGTTCGTTTTTCTCGACCGCGGAGCGAACGCCCGCGCGATACCAGAGTGGCTCCACCGATGCCGGCTCCGCATACACACCGTTCAGCGCATCCGTCGGCTCGGCCGCCGGCGACTGTTCGGCGAGATCCGTCGCCGCATCGATCTCGAAGATCACGCGCGCGTCGATGGCGTCGAGCTCCTTCCTCTCGACCTGCAACTCCTCGAGCAACACGCGCACGTAGCGATCGATGGGATCGTTCTGCTTCTCCCAGCGCTCGATCTCGCCGTCGGGGACGTACGACTGATTGTCGTGCTCCGCGTGTCCCTTGCGACGATACGTCATGAGCTCGATGAGCGTGACACCCTCGCCGCGCCGCGCGCGATCGACCGCATCGCGCGTGACATCGTACGTCGCGAGCACATCGTTGCCGTCCGCGCGAATGCCCGGAATGCCGTACGCGAGAGCCTTGTCCTTGAACTCCTTCACCGCGCTCTGCTTCGTGTTCGGCGTGGAGTATGCGTAGCCGTTGTTCTCGACGATCACGACGAGCGGGCAGTGCTGCACCGCCGCGAAGTTGATCCCCTCGTGGAACGCGCCCGTCGACGTCGCGCCATCGCCGACGTACACCATGCCGACGCGTTGCTCGCCGCGCAGCTTGAACGAGAGCGTGACGCCCGCCATCACCGGCACCATGTCGCCGAGGTGCGAGATCTGACCGACGAAGCCGCGCACGGTGTCGCCGAAGTGGATGTTCAGCTCGCGGCCGCGCGTCGGCGAGTCGCCCTTCGCCATGTATTGGCGGATGATCTCGAGCGGCTCTGCGCCCTGCACGAGCATCGAGCCGAGATTGCGAATGAGCGGGCTGAGAATGTCGCCCTTCGTGCGGTCGAGCGCAAACGCACTTCCTACCGCGTCCGCTTCCTGACCGAGCGAGCGAAAGAGTCCGCCCACGACCTTCGTCTGGCGGTAGAGATTCACGAGCCGCTCCTCGAGCGACCGCGTGAGCCGCATCCAGTAGTAGAGCTCGACCTTCTTCTCGAGCGTCAGCGCATCCGAGGGACGCGACGGCGCGCGCGTGCTCGTGCTCGCGGCCATCAGTACGCCGCCGCGAGCTTGTGCGCCGGATCGGCCTCGCGATGCACGAGTACGAAGAAGCGCTTCACATTGCGATCGAGCCGGCTCTCGCCCTCCTGATCCGTGACGGCTTCGATGAAGGTGTAGTGACCGCCTTCGGGGCGCGCGCTGATCTGCACGGTGCCGAGCGCTCCCGAGAAGGTGCGCGTGCGCGGCGTCTTCGGCGCGTTCGCGAGTCCGAGCGTCGGAAAGAACTTCTCCGCGAGCGCGAGGACTTCGGCAGAGCCCAGCTGTGAGCGATGAAAGTGTTGCATCAGGTCAGTGAGTGGCCGCGCGTTCGGGAAGAACCTGTTGATACCACGTGTCGACTTTCTCGAGCGCCTGCGTCGAATCCTTTCGGAACTGGAGCGCGAGCCCCCAGTTGTTGGCGACGACGAAGTTCACCGTCGCCGTGTACGTGCCGGGCGCCTGGCCCGCCGTGAAGCTGTCCCACACCTTGCCGCTGCCGTCTTCCGTGTTGCCGTACAGCAGCCCCTCACCGCCTTCGATCGGCTGCGAGCTTTCCTTGTCACGCACGCGAATCTTGAAGACCGTCTTCTCGCGTGCGTACGGCGGCGCCGGCACGCTCGTGATGTTGAAGGCGTAGTGCGCGGTGAACGCACGATACTCCGTGGTCGCCGTGCCGGCCGCCTTGGGGCCGCATGCAGCCAGCGAGCCCAGGGCGAGCGTCACCGCGATACGAGCTACGCGCGCGCGCATCACGACGCGTAGTATTCCACGCCGAGGTGGGTGATCTGATCTTCGCCCATGCAGTGGCGCAGCGTGTTCTTGAGCTTCGTCTGCTGAATGAACAGATCGTGCTCGGGATGCAAACCAGCCGCCGCCATCGGACTCTTGAAGTAGAAGGAAAGCCATTCCTGGATGCCCTTCATTCCGGCGCGGTGCGCGAAGTCCATGAACAGCGCGAGATCGAGGACGATCGGCGCCGCGAGAATGGAGTCGCGGCAGAGGAAGTTGACCTTGATCTGCATCGGATAGCCCATCCACCCGACGATGTCGATGTTGTCCCACCCTTCCTTGTTGTCGCCGCGCGGCGGGTAGTAGTTGATCCGCACCACGTGCGTGAAATCCTTGTACAGGTCGGGATAGATCTCAGGCTGCAGGATGTCGTGAGGCACGGAGAGCTTCGACTCTTCCTTCGTCTTGAAGGACGCGGGATCGTCGAGCACCTCGCCGTCGCGATTA
>PLMM01000272.1 GCA_003142495.1 Gemmatimonadota bacterium
AGCAGCGGGTCGCGCGCGACGAGCGGCGCCATTGCGGGAGAGATCCCCGCGAGATCGAGCTCGCCGCTAGTCAATCCCGCAAATTTGGTCGCAGATTCGTCGATCACCGCGATGATCACGCGACGAAGCCTGGGCGGGCCGCCCATCGCGGCGGGAAAGTCATCGTTGCGCGCGAGCTCCCAGCGCTGCCCCGCGTCGCGGCGCACGAAGCGGAAGGGGCCGTTCCCGACCGGATGGACGGCAAAGCTGTCGGCGCGCATCGCCTCGCGCGGCGTGCGCGCGAGACGATGCTCGGGAACGATCGGGAGCTCGCAGAGGATCGGCGGAAAGCGCGGCTGCGCGGTCGCGAAGTGGATCGTGACCGTCGAATCATCGTCCGCGGCGACAGTCGTGATCTCGGCGAGATCGGAGGCGCGTGGGAAGCCGGTGGCGGGATCGCGCGCGGCATTCAGGGTGTAGGCGACATCGCGCGCGGTGGTGGGAGTGCCGTCATCCCAGCGGAGCGCAGAGATTAGCGCGAAGGTGAGTGCGCGCCGGTCCGCGGAGAAGCGCCACGCACGCGCATAGTAGGGCGTGGGCTCGAGCTGCGCGTCGTAGCGGGCGAGCGTGACGAAGAGCGCGTAGCGCTGCACCTGCCTCGCGAGCGGATGGATCGTAACGAGCGGGTTGGCGCTCTCGAGATCGGCGCCGGATGCGATCACGACGGTGTCCGCGGCGCGCTGTGGCGCGCCGCATGCCGATGCACCGATGGCGAGCGCGAGCGCGCAGTTCGTCACGCGCGCGCGGGTTGACGCGCGCCGCGTGCGCATCATCATCCGCACATGCGATCCATCCTGCGGCAGCTCGCCGTCGCCCTCGCGCTTTTCTGGGTCGTGTTGAGCCTCACCTTTTTCCTCGTTCGGGCCGCGCCCGGCGATCCGGTGACCTTCCTCGCGCCGCCGGCCGCCTCCGCGCCGGAGCTCGCGCGGCTCCGCGCCTCGCTCGATCTCGACGCGCCGCTCGCCGTCCAATATGGTCGCTGGGCGCGCGACGTATTCAAGGGGAAGCTCGGCACCAGCTTCGTGGCGCATCGCTCCGTCACGAGCGTGCTTGGCGACGCGATTCCAATCTCGCTCGCACTCGGCGGGATCTCGCTGCTGCTCACCTTTCTCATCGGCGTCGCCGTAGGGAGCGTGCAGGGCGCGCACCGCGGCTCGCGCACGGACAGCGCGCTCACGGTGCTGACGACGACTGTGTACGCGGCGCCGAGCTTCTGGCTTGCACTGTCGCTGATCGCGCTCTTCACGTACGGCGCAGCGCGCCTCGGGCTCCCCGCGTGGATGCGGCTGCCGGCGTTCGGCGTGCGCGACCCCGCGGGCGACTCGGGGCTCGCCGATCTCGTGCGCCACGCGATCCTCCCGGTGCTCACGCTCACGCTCGTCGGCGCGGCAGGGATCGCGCGATACGCGCGCACGGCGGTCGTCGAGCTGCTGCAGCTGCAATGGGTGCGCACGGCGGTGGCGAAGGGCACCCCCGCGCGCAGCGTGCACGCGCGACACGTGCTCGCGAATGCGCTCCCGACGCTGCTCATCCTCTTCGCGCTCGCGCTTCCGGGCGTGCTCGCGGGCTCCGTGTTCGTCGAGACGGTGTTCGGATGGCCCGGCGTCGGGCGGCTCATGGTGAGCTCCATCTTCGCGCGCGACTATCCGGTGGTCGTTGGTGCGACGGTGGTGTATGCGGCGCTCGTGATCCTCGCGAATCTCGCCGCGGATCTCGCGCTGCCGTTGGTTGACCCGAGACGACGCACGTGATCGCCTTCTGGCGCGGCGCGAGCGGCCAGACGCGGGCGGCGGTAATCATGCTGCTCGCGCTCGCGCTGGGCGCACTGCTCGTCCCTGCGCTCGCGAGCACCGATCCACTCGCCATCGGCGATGCGCTCGCGCTTCGCCTGCTCCCTCCCTTCTCCGTCGACGCCGCGCACCACTTCCATTTGCTCGGCACGGACTCGTTTGGCCGCGATCTCTTCGTGCGCGCGATGCTCGCGGGGCGACTGTCACTCGCGGTCGGGATCGCGGGGTCGGCGCTCGCGGGCGCGGTTGGGATCGCGATCGGTGCGATCGGTGGATGGGAAGGTGGCGTGCTCGATCGCCTCGCGATGGCGATCGGCGACGTGCTGCTCGCCATCCCCCGCCTCGTGATCCTCCTCGTGTGCGCGGCGCTCTGGCCGCCGGGCGCGACAATGGTGACCACGATCCTCGTGCTCACCGGGTGGATGGGCGTCGCGCGGCTCGTGCGGGGCGAGGTGCGCGGCCTTCGCGCTCGCCCCTTCGTGGAGGGCGCGCGCGCGATGGGCGCGTCGCCATTGCGCGTGCTCTGGCGGCACGTCCTCCCCAACGCCCTCGCGCCCGCGATCGTCGCGATAGCGCTCGGCGTCGGCAGCGCAGTGCTGCTCGAGAGCGGGCTCTCCTTTCTTGGCCTCGGCATCCAGCCGCCGCAGCCAAGTTGGGGGAACATGATCGCGGATGGGCGGGAGCTGATCGTGCTTGCGCCGTGGATCGCGCTCGCGCCCGGAACGGCGCTGATTCTCACCGTGCTCTCGTGCACGCTGCTCGGCGACGCCCTGCGCGCCCGGCTGGCCGGCGACGAGTTCGAGACGATGCGCGCGCGCTCCTAGCGCACGAGCAGGGTGACGATCGCACGGGATGGCGCGGTGAAGGCGATGCGATTGTCTTGAATTGAGACTAATTCTCCCGGCGTTTCGTCCAGCCTTGATTCACGCGCCTCGTGCGCCGGAGAGCCGAGTGTCCACGCGCCGGCGGCGTCGCGCTCGGTGAGATTGACGCAGCGCAGCACGAGCCACGCACCATTCTCGCTGCTCTTGATCGCCGAGAGGGTCAGCCCTTCCCCGCCGAGCGCGACGCCCATCGTGGATTCGGGGATCGGCGTGGCGGAGCGCACGGTGCGTCCGGCGAGCGGATGCAGCACGTCGTCCGACGTGCGCTCGATCTCCGCGATCGTGGCGTCGTCGCGCGCGCCGTGCAGCAAAAGCGCGAAGCGGCCGCAGAACGCGCCCGGCTCCTGCGCCTCCGGCGTGCTCGCGGGCCACCCCGCGTGGCCGGGGCGCTCGGGGAGATCATTGCGCGAGAGCTCGCCCACCGCGCGCACGAGCGTGAGCGCGATGCCGCCGCTGGCGAGCGCCTCGTACTCGCCGAGTCCATCGGAATAGATCGTGGCGCCGCGACCGTGCGATGCGAGCGTCACGTAGCGCGCGAGCGGCGCGGTTGCGGGCGGCGTCTCCGTGGAATCGGCGGGCGCCGCGATAGGCTTGCGACGCACCGGGCCGAAGGCGGCGTCGGCGAAGGACACGGCGCCGCCAAAGTCCGTTGCGATCCGAAGGCGAAGGCGATGATCGAGCAGACCGTTGTCGCCATCGACATCGATGCGCACGAAGCGCGCGCCCGAGTCGAGCGAGAGCGTGACGGTGCCAAGCGCGACGCGCGGAGTGAGCATCCGCAGCTGGTCGTAGTACTCGACCCGCCACTGGATCACGAGCGAGGCACGCAGCGGACCGCGAAGAGCGAGTCGCGGGTTCGAGAATTCCGCGAAGCGCGCGTCTCCGCGCGGCGACGGCGTGTAGAGATCGCCCGCGTCGGTGATGCTCTCGATGGCGAGAAGCGATGAGATCTCGCGCGAGCCGTCCATCGTGGCGATGCGGACGATGCCGCGCCCGTCGGACTCGACGCGGATCGCGCCATTCTGCATCGAGAGCCCCTCGGTGCGCACCTCGTCGGGAATTCGCGCGATGGTCGACGCGTCGCCGATGTTCAGCGCGTAGGCGCGCGTGCCGTAGCCATCGATGTGCGACACCCACATCAACGCGCGCGTCGACTCGACGAAGTCGTTCCACGGATAGTGCTGCGGCGACTCGAGCCGCTCGTGCCGGCGCGTGCCGGTGAGTCGTTGCACCGGGACGTCGCCCGCGCCGAGCATCCAGTTGGGCAGCTGCGCGCCGATCGGCATCGCGGCGTCGCCGCCCGAGCCGGGCCCCACGCGCACGTGATCGCGCGCGAGCACCACTTCCACCTCGGCCACACCGGCTCTCGTGCGCGCGGCGGGATTGCACACGACCACCGATGACTTCCATGTCGCGGGCGCGGAGCGCGTGGCGATGGCGTCGTAGCCGATGAGATCGAAGAGCGCATCTTCGCGCAGCCCCGCGGATTGAATCTCCACATCCTCGAGCCGCGCGGCCATCGCGCGCGCGACGGCGTCGACGGAGCATCCGCAGAGCGTGTCGTGAGGCTGGCATTGCAGGAGCGCTTTCCACGCCGAGCGCATCAGCGGGTCGCGATTGACGCCGCCCACACGCTCGGCGAGCGCCACCCACGGCTCGGTGTTGCGGAGCAGCGAGCGCTCGGCGCGCGCCGCGCGGCGCTTGAGGGCGCTCCGCGTGGCGAAGGTGCCCTGCAGCGTCCACGCGTAGCCGTACGAATCGCGAAGCTCGCCGCTTACCGATTGTATGTCGGGGGCGTTCGCAGCGGCGAGGATGATCGCCTGCGCGAAGTCGCCGAGGCTCGTGAGCCGGACGTCGTCGGGGCGCGCGGCGGCCGCGAGCGCGGTCACGGCTCGTGCGCGACCGGCCTGCCGCGCGTGATGATCGGCGCCGTTGGGAAGGAGCACGTGCGCGAGGGTCGCGCGAGGAGCAAGCGTCGCTCGCAGCTCGCTCCATCGCTCGCGCGCGGACGTATCGTCGAGCGGCAGCGATGAGCCGAGCTCGTAGCCGCTCGGCGAGAGATGGTAGAGAAGCGCCGAGCTCCCATCCGGCGCGATCCAGCGGGCGACGTCGCCGCGCGGATGCCGTGCGCCGCCGTAGCCGCGCCAGAGTACGATGAGTAGCATCCCGAAGCCGGCGGCAATCGCGGGGAGCATCGCCGGATGCCCGAATGCGTCGGGAGAGTAGAGCACGCGCGGAGCCGTGGCGCCGAGCGCGTCGAGCACAGCGCGACCGGCGAGGAGATTGCGCACGAGCGATTCGCCCGAGGGGATCAGCTCATCGGCGAGCACGTACCACGGCCCCGCCTCGAGTGATCCGTCGCGCAATCGGGCGCGCAGCTCCTCGCGTCGCTCGGGTCGCACTTCTAGGTAGTCGTCTAACACGATCGCCTGCCCGTCGAGGAGAAAGGGCGCGATGTCCTCGCGATCATCGAGCAGCGCGTCGATGAGGGCGACGAGTCGCTGGCGAAAGCGGCCCACCGGGTGATACCACTCGCGATCCCAGTGCGTGTGGCTCACGACGTGAACGATCAGCGGCGGCTCGGCGGAAGCGGTCATGGATTCGCAAAGCTGCGCGCGCCACGGCGTTCGTGCAACGCGGCGCGTCGATCGCGGGCAAAAAACGAGGCGACCCGAAGGCCGCCTCGCTTACTACGGATCGCTCGTGCAGCTAGACGGCGGGCCGTCCGGTCACGAGGCGCCACACGATTGCGATGACCGCGAGGACGAGCAGCAGATGGATCAAGCCGCCGCCCACGTGGAGAACCACGAAGCCGAGCAGCCAAAGCACGAATAGGATAACCGCGATCGTCCACAACATTGACGGGCTCCGCGAAAGAGGGTTGTGTCGAACTCTTGCGCGGTGATCAAGCAACTCGCGTACCAACGGGCACTGAGGTAGCG
>PLMM01000193.1 GCA_003142495.1 Gemmatimonadota bacterium
CGTGCTGCTGCCGCACCTGGGGAGCGCGACGATCGAAACGCGCGTCGCGATGGGGATGCGCGCGATCGACAATCTCGAGGCCTTTTTCGGGGGCACGGCGCCGCGCGACCGCGTCGCCTGACCGACGTGGCAACCCGCGCGCACTTTCGCGCACCGCCGGCGGTCCCGATGGGGGCCACGGCGATGGAGCTGCCGACGCCGGAGTCCGGCGCGGAGCGGCTGCTCGTGGAGATGTTGCGCCAGGTGGTGATGCTGCGTGCGCCGGAGTCGGTGGCGGCGCTCGACGGCGGGAAGCTCGGCGACGATAGCTCCGGCGAGTCGATCGCGCGCTCGCTGCAGACGGTCGGATTGCTCTCGCAGATACTGCCGATTGCCGAGCTGCACGATGCAATGGATGCGCGAGGGCGGGTGGAGCGCGAGCGCGGCTTCGACTCGCTCACGGGGACGTTCGCGAAGGTGATCGCGGAGTGGAAGCAGCTCGGCGTGCCGGCGGATGCGGTGCGCGAGATTCTAAGCACCTTTCGCGTGATCCCGACAATCACGGCGCATCCGACGGAAGCGAAGCGCGTGACCGTGCTCGAGAAGCTACGCGGCATGTACGCGCTGCTGGTGAAGCTCGACGGCGCGCAGATCACGCCACGCGAGCGCGCGCTGCTCGGCGAGGAGCTGCGCACGGAGCTCGACCTGCTGTGGATGACGGGGGAGCTCAAGCTCGAGAAGCCGACCGTCGCGCAAGAGGTTGCGTGGGCGCTCCACTTCTTCGACACGACGCTGTTCGGCGTCGTATGGCTGTTGCACGACTCGCTGACGCTGGCGCTCGCGGAGTCGTATCCGGGTGAGCACTTCGATCTGCCGAACTTCTTGCAGTTCGGCTCGTGGGTGGGCGGCGATCGGGATGGCAATCCGAACGTCACGAACGAGGTGACGCGGCATGCGGTGCGCGAGTATCGCGCGAAGTGCCTGCACCGATATCAGCGGCGGGTGGCCGAGCTGTCGCGCGCGCTGAGCATTTCGGAGCGGTCGGCGAATTTTTCGGCGGACTTTCGAAAGGCGCTGGCGCATGCGCTCGAGGCGAGCGGCGATGGTGAGCGGCTCGTCGCGCGCAACAGGGGCGAGCTGTGCCGGCAGTGGCTGAGCGTCGTGCAGCGGCGGCTCGCGGCGACGGTGGACGAGGGTCATCGCAAGCGCGGCGGCGAGGGGCTGACATCGCCGCCGTACGCGACAGCGGATGATCTCGTGGCCGATCTCAAGACGCTCGAGAAGGCGCTCGTCGATGCGGAGTGCGGCGCGATCGCGCGGGCGACGGTGGTGCCGGTGCGGCGCGAGGTGGAGGCGTTCCGTTTTTCGACCGTGCGGCTCGATCTGCGTCAAGGGTCGGAAGCGTTCAACGCTGCGGTGGAGGAGATGCGTGCGGCGCGCGGCACGGAGGATGGCGTGTCGTGGGTGCGCGATGCGCTTGCGAAGCCACGTAGGGAGGGCGACGCGGGGGTTTCGTCGGAGGCGGCGAAGGAGACGTTCGGGATGTTCACGCTGGTGCGCGAGCTGCGCGCGAGCGTCGATCGTCGCGCGTTCGGAAGCCTGATCATCAGCAACACGCAGAGCGCGTCGGATGTGCTGAACGTGTATCTGCTCGCGAAGGAGGGCGGTCTCTTTCACGATGCGGCGGGTGTGGAGAGCTGCACGTTGCCGATCGTGCCGCTGTTCGAGACGATCGAGGATTTGCGGCGCGCGCCGGCGATCATGCGCGAGCTGTTCTCGGTGCCGGTGGTGAAGCGGAGCGTGCGCGCGCAGGGCGGCGTGCAGGAGGTGATGATCGGCTATTCGGACTCGAACAAGGATGGCGGCTTCCTCACGTCGAACTGGGAGCTGTACCAGGCGCAGAAGAAGCTCGCGCGCACGGCGCAGGAGAGTGGGGTGGAGCTGTCGTTCTTCCATGGCCGCGGCGGCTCGGTGAGCCGGGGCGGCGCGCCGACGCATCGCGCGATCGCCGCGCAGCCGCAGGGCACGATTCGCGGGCGGATGCGGACGACGGAGCAGGGCGAGGTCGTGTCGTTCAAGTTCGGATATCAGGATGCGGCGCTGTATCAGCTCGAGCTGCTAGCGTCGAGTGTGCTCGAGTATTCGTTGCCGAGCGATGAGGCGGTGCCTGTGCCGGGGTTCGAGGAGGCGATGGAAGCGCTGAGTGGTGCGGCGTTCGCGGCATATCGCGGACTGATTCAGAATCCGGGGCTGATCGAGTACTACACGGCAGCGACGCCGCTCGAGGAGCTGCAGCTCTTGAACATCGGATCGCGCCCGGCACGGCGGGGCGGGACGCGCTCACTGAGTGACCTGCGCGCGATTCCGTGGGTGTTCGCGTGGACGCAGAACAGGCATCTGGTGCCCGGGTGGTATGGAGTGGGGAGCGCGCTCGCATCTTTTCTGAGCGTGCGTGGTGAGCGGGGCGAGGCGATGCTGCACCGGATGTTCGCGGAGACGCCGATCTTTCGGTTGATCATCGACGAGGTGGAGAAGACGCTCGCGCAGGTGGATCTGTCGCTGGTGCGTGCGTACGCGGGACTGGTGCCGAACGAGCTCGCGCGCGCGGGAGTGCTGGCGCTGATCGAGGCGGAGTACGAGCGCACGATGACGTCGGTGCTGCGGCTGACGGGAGAGAAGGCGTTAGCGGAGCGCTTCCCGCAATTCCGTCGGCGCATGACGCGAAGGCTCGGCATGCTCGAGCGCGCGCACTATCAGCAGATCGAACTGCTGCGGCGCGTGCGGGGGCCGGCGGAGGGGAGCGCGGAGTGCGAGGATGATCTGGCGGCGCTGCTGTTGTCGATCAATTGTATTGCGGCGGGGTTTGGGACCACGGGGTAGGTTGAGGGAGAGGGGGCGGATCGAGTGTCGTTTCAAGCGCGAGTGCTGATCTGTCTGGGCGTCTACATGTTCGCCATGATCGCGAGCTTTGCGCTCATGGGCCGCTTGCGTGATTACCGCATCGATATCAAGCCGGGACAGTCCGATTTCGAGGGATCGTCCACTGTTGGCCAGTTGAATGTGTTCTTCCGGTCCAACTACTCACCAGCCGGCCGGAAGCTTCTGCCATGGTTGTGGGTTGTCCAGCTCCTCGCCTTCGCCTTCGTNNCGCGAGCCGTGTCCAAGTAGGTATCAACTTGCTATTGACTTCCGATGTTGAAGCTTGTATTTAACATACACGTTATTTAAACTATCAGTTAAATATACGATGCCCCACGACCACCTCAGCACCACCTTCGCCGCCCTCGCCGACCCCACGCGCCGAGCGATCCTCGCCCGCCTCGCCACCGGCGAGACCACCGTCAACGAGCTCGCCAAGCCCTTCGCCATGAGCTTGCCCGCCGTCTCCCGCCACCTCAAGGTGCTGGAGCACGCCGGGCTCATCTCGCGCGGCCGCGACGCGCAGTGGCGTCCCGCCAGGCTCGAGGCCGCGCCGCTCGAGCAGGTGTCGGGCTGGGTCGAAAAATATCGGCGATTCTGGGACGAAAGCTTCGACCGCCTCGATGTCTACATCACCCAACTTCAGCGCAAGGAGAAGGCTCGTGCCCGAAACAAGAAAAAACGCCGCTGACGCCGCCGCGGTGCCATCCGCGAACAAACCCGAGCTCACGATCACGCGCACCTTCAACGGGCCGCGCGAGCTCGTCTACAAGCTCTTCACCGAGCCCGAGCATCTGATGCACTGGATGGGGCCCTACGGCTTCACCCCGATGCACTTCACGCAGGACGCGCGCGTCGGCGGCAGCTGGCGCGGCATGCTCCACCCCGACGGCGGCGGCAAGGATCTCTGGCAGGGCGGCGTCTTTCGCGAGATCACGCCACCCTCGCGCGTCTCCTACACCTTCGCGTGGGACGAAGATGACTACGGCAAGCCCGGCAACCTGATGCTCGTGACGCTCGACTTCGAAGCGCTCGGCGACAAGACGCGGCTGCACTTTCACCAGAGCGGCTTCACCGGCGAAGGCCAACGCGACGGACACAACGGCGGCTGGAGCAGCAGCTTCGATCGCTTCGAGGAATATCTCGCGACCGTCACCAAGGGCGTCGCGAAGTGAGCGCGGGCGGCTTCTCGAACGATGGGCTCGCGCGCTTGCACGAGCGCATGCAGGGTTACGTCGAGCGCGGCGAGCTCCCCGGCCTCGTCTCGCTCGTGAGCCGCCACGGCCACACTCGCGCCGACGCAATAGGCTCCCTCGCAATGGGCGACGATGCGCCGATGCGCCGCGACACCATATTCCGCATCTCCTCCGTCACCAAACCCATCACCGCGATCGCGGCGATGATCCTCGTCGAGGAGAACAAGCTCCGCCTCGACGAGAGCGTCGATCGCCTCCTCCTCGAGCTCGCGAATCGCCGTGTACTTTCGCGCTTCGACGCCGAGCTCGACGACACCGTCCCCGCCAAGCGCGCGATCACGGTGCGCGATCTCCTCACCTTCCGCATGGGCTTCGGCATCGTCATGCTCCCGCCGGACTCCACGCCGATCCAGCGCGCGGTGAGCGCGCTCGCGCTCGGGCAGGGGCCCCCCAACCCACAACATTTCCCTCCGCCAGATGAGTGGCTCCGCCGCCTCGCCACCCTTCCACTCATTCACCAGCCAGGCGAGCAGTGGATGTACAACACCGGCGCCGACGTCCTCGGCGTCCTGATCGCGCGCGCGTCCGGCCAGTCCTTTCCCGATTTTCTCCGCGACCGAATCTTCGAGCCGCTCGGCATGCAGGACACCGGCTTCTTCGTTCCGCCCCACAAACAACGCCGCTTCGCGACGCAGTACAGCACCGACTTTCACACCCACGCGCTCTCCTTCTTCGACGGCCCCGCCGACGGCCAGTGGAGCACGCCCCCCGCATTCGCGTCCGGCGCCGCCGGACTCGTCTCGACCGCCGACGATCTCCTCGCCGTCGCCAAGCTCATGCTTGGGGCTGAGAAGAGCGCCAAACGAATCCTGTCGCCCGCATCCATCGCGCTCATGACGCGCGATCATCTTTCGAGCACGGAGAGGCCCGTCTGGGGGATCGCGGGCCGCTATTTCGACAGCCACGGCTTCGGCTTCTGCATGTCCGTCGTCACGCGGGCTGGCGACCACTCGGGTTCCGTCGGAACTTTCGGCTGGGATGGCGGTTATGGCACTACCTGGTATTGCGACCCGCGCCAGGATATGGTCAGCATTCTCATGACGCAGGCGATGTGGACCTCACCCACGCCGCCCAGCGTCAGCCGGGATTTCCGCACGTCCACGTATCAGGCGATCGACGACTGACACGTACTCGAGACCCAAGAGAACACGAATACATGTTGTCGTCCGAGCTTTGACCGATATCGCCGCACCCGCACCGCGCGCAGCCTCCGCCGATCAGCTGCCGCCTGCCGCGCCCGTAACGCGAAAATACGACCGCTCCCTCGTCGAAGGGCCGATTGGCCCCGCCGTCTGGAAGCTCGCGTGGCCCACGATGCTCACCAACATCATCGGCGGACTCCAGGGCATCATCGACCACATCATGGTCGGCCATCTCGTCGGCTTCACGGGCAACGCCGCCATCGGCGTGTCCTATCAGATTTTCATCATGGTCATCGTCTTCATCTCCTCGCTCTTCACGGGGATGAGCGTGCTCGTCTCGCGCTTCGCCGGCGCCGGCGATGAGGCGAAGGTCAACCGCACCGTCTATCAGGCATTCCTCACAGCGATCGGCATGTCGCTCTTCGTCATGGCACCCGTCGGACTCTTCTTCGCGTCGCCGCTGCTCGACATGGTCAACGCCGCACCCGAAGTGAAGGTCCAGGCGCTGCCCTTTCTGCGCATCATGTTCACCTTCAGCACCGGCCTCCTGCTCTTCTTCATGCTGAGCGGCGCTCTTCGTTCCGCGGGGGATGCCCGCACGCCAATGATCCTCGGCGTCACCATGACCGTGCTCAACATCGCCTTCAACGTCGTCCTCATCCGCGGGCTCGGTCCCATTCCCGCGTTCGGCACCGCCGGTGCCGCGATGGGCACCGTTACCGCAACGAGCATCATCGCGATCTACTCACTCTACAAGCTGTGGAAGGGAGGATGGGTGGTGCAGTTCCCGCGCGGACACGGGTGGGGCCCGGACTGGACGATCATCAAGTCGCTCTTCAGGTTCGGGCTCCCCACCGGCATTCAGGGGATCGCGATGAACATCGGTGGCGTGCTGATGCTGTCGTTCATCGGCTCACTCGCGCAGAGCGCCGTCGCGCAGGCGGTGTTCACCGTCTCGTACTCCGAGCTCTTCTCGCTGATCACGTGGACGTCGATGGGGCTCATGGGCGCCGCATCCGCGATGTCCGGACAGAACCTCGGCGCTGGCCATCCCGATCGCGCGATCAAGGCCGTGCACATCGCGGCAAAGGTCGGCGCGATGACCGCCGCGTCCATCGGGTTGATTTTCTTCTTCTTCCCGCGCCAGCTGCTCGCGATCTTCGGGATGCACGATCCCGCAGTCATCGAGATCGGAACCCAGCTCCTGCGCGTGCTCAGCGTGTCGGGATTGTTCATCTCGGTCGCGCTCACCTACACGGGAGCGCTGCAGGGCACCGGCGACACCAGGAGCCCGCTCTACATCTCGATCGTCTCGCAGGTGATCATCCCGCTTGGCATCTGTTTCACCATCCGCCACGTGAGCACGCTCGAGCCGATCCACATCTGGGTCGCGATTCTCATCGGCCACGCGACGCGCTGCCTGTTGAGCGTCTGGCGCTTCAATCAGGGAAAGTGGCGCGGCATCCGCGTGGACATCGCGCCCGCGAACGGCTAAACCAGCTTCTCCCGCACGCGCGCTGCCGCCGGGATCTGCTTCTCGTATTCCACTGCCGCCGCCGTGCGGTTGTTCACGCCGAGCTTCTGAAAGAGGTTCTGCGTGTGGAACTTTATCGTGCTCGCGCTGACGCCGAGCTGCGTCGCGATCACGCCGTTGGAGAGTCCCGCCGCCAGAAGCGCCCACACCTCGCGCTCGCGATCGCTCAGCGAGCCCGGGCCCACGATCGCCTTCTCGTTCGACTTTCGCATCCAGCGCCGTGCAGCCTGCGGGAAGACGAGCACGCCCGAATGCACGGCGCGCAGCGCGTCGACCGTACGCGCGGGCGCGTCCGTCTTGAGCGCGATGCCGTCCGCCTGATGCTCGAGCGCCGCTCGCAGCGACTCGCCGTCGCCGTATGCGGTGAGCACCAGCACGCGAATCTGGATCTGCTCGCTCCGCAGCTTCTTGAGCACCTCGTAGCCGTTCGTGGTGCCAAGCTCGAGATCGAGCACGACGACGTCGGGACGATGCAGGCGCACGAGCTCGGGCACGCGCTCGCCCTCCGTCGTCGTCGCCACGACCTGGATGTCGCGCTCGGCGTCCATCATCGCGCGGAGCCCCTCGAGGACGAGCGGATGGTCGTCTACCAGCATCACACGAATCATCGGATCACCGAAAGCGTCACCGAAAGCGTCATCACCGCGGTACCTCGGTCATTGGATGGGAAAGCGGACTTCGACGCTCGTGCCGTCTTCACCTGAATCGATCTCGAGCGTTCCGTTCATGATCTCCACCCGGTCGCGCATGCCGCGCAGCCCGAAGTGTCCGCCCGTGACGCCGACGTCGCTCTCGCTCTCGAGAATTCCCGCGACATCGAAGCCGTGCCCATCGTCACGCACTTCGAGCACGAGCTCCTCTCCCTCGACCATCAGCCGCACCGAATGCTCCGACGACTGCGCATGCCGCGTCGAGTTCGCCAGCGCCTCCTGCAGAATCCGATAGATCGCGATCTTGAGCGATACCGAGACCTCGGGGATGTTCTCTCCGACCTCGAGATCGACCGTGTTCCCCGTGATCGACTCGTGCTGCACGACAAGCCCTTCGATGATCGCGCCTACCGGCCGCCGCTCGAACTCCGGCGGCCGAAAGGTGCCGATGAAGCTGCGAATCTCTCCGAGCGCACGCTCGAGTGCTGCGGCGACGCGTCGCAGCCCGATCGATGCTTCTCCGGCCTGCAGCTCCGGTCGCATGCGCAGGAGATGCACCTGTGACAGTGCGCTGAAGATGTCCTGAACCGGTCCGTCGTGAATGTCGAGCACCACCTGCTGCAGGTCACGCTCCGCCGCCTGCAGCAGTCCATGCGCCGCCGTCCGGTCCGACTTGTCGGCTCCGGATTCGCGCTTCGACGTGGAGCGCGAAAAAAGTCTGGCGGCGCGACCCCTCAACGACTTCCTGCGCCCGCGTGCGACGTGCTCGCTACCGCGCCGCCAAGCTCGGAGTACGCGCTTTCGGTGAGCTCTTTGAACGGCAGGGCCCGGTACGCGATCTTGCCATCTGGCGACAACACGAACGCGACGCGTGTGTCGTAGTGGTTCTTCTCATCGATCACGCCGTACGCCTTGCCGATCGTGCCCGCAGAGTCGCTCACGAAGACCATCGGGAAGTTTGCGTCACGCGCCCACGACTGCTGCATCGTGTCCGCATCCGTGCTGATCGACACGACCACGATGCCCTTGCCGCCCGCGAAGAGCGTCGCGTAGCGATCGCGATACGACTCCATCTGCACGGTGCATCCCTTCGTGCGCGACCGCGGGAAGAAGGCGATGACGACGGTCTTGCCGCGAAGGTCGGCGAGGTGGAGCGGGTTCTTGAGCAGGCCGTAGCGCGTGGATGCCGGCGCGGTGAAGTCGGGCGCCTGCTGGCCAACGTTGGGGATGTTGGCCGGATTCGGATCCTGCGCATGCGCGGCTACGGGAACGATTGCCAACGCGGCGGCAGCAGCGATGGTGCGCCGCAGACTGACGAACGTGAACATGTTGGGCTCCATGGGCGGGTACGTCGCAATTTGAAAGCCTGCGGTGTGCTAGGCAACGCCCCTGCACCCGGCCGATCGGACAGGTCGCTCTACCTCGCGCAGAGGGGTTGATCGCCCGTGCGCCACGTCGCGCCGCTCTCCTCAGTCTGGTGATTCAGTACTTGAACGCGACCTTGATGCTCTCACCGCCGCGCTTGTTCGACGCGGTCGCGAGCGCCTTGCGATAGTCGCCGAGCGGATAGGTGTGCGTGAGCAGCGGCGCGAGAGGCGCAGCCCCGCTCGCGATGAGTGACGCCGCCTCCTCGAACGCGCCCCGCTCGGCGCTCGCGTGCACGGGCGATCCGTAGCAGAGCGAGCCGCGCACCGTGAGCTCCTTGAGCCAGAGCGGCGTCCAGTCGAGCCCATTCATCGTGCTCGAGTTGCCGAGCAGCACGATCGTGCCGCCCGCGCGCGTCACGCGCATCGCGTCGTCCATCCCCCGCGCGCCGCCGATGCACACGAAGGTGCGATCGAAGCCGCCGACGCCGACATCCTTCCCGATGATCGGCTTGAGGAGGCGCGTGCCGCCCGCATCCGCGAGCGCCTTCGTGTAGTCGCCGCGCGCGGGAATTATTTCGGCGGCGCCCAGCCGCGCGGCGTGCGTGCGCTGGATGTCGTAGCGCGCGAGCGATGTGACGCGCGCAGATGGGGCGAGCGCGCGGAGCGCCGCGATGGTCAACAGCCCGATCGATCCCGCGCCGATCACGAGCACGCGCTCGCCGGCCTCGGGGAGATTAGCGCGCACCGCGTGCACCGAGCACGCGAACGGCTCGATGAGCACGGCGCTCTCGTCGCTCATGCCGGCCGGAATCGGCACGAGCTGATCCTCGTGCGCGACGAACTCCTCGCCCCAGCTTCCGCCCAGCCCACGCGTGGTGCCGATGAGCATTCCCGGCGCGATGCTTCCATCGGTGAAGTGTGCGCAGCGCGAGTGATGGCCGCTCTCGCACGGCGCGCACCTGGGCGCGATCGCGCGCGGCTCGCAGCAGAGCAGGGGATTCGCGGTCACGCGCGCCCCGATCTTCGTATTGGTGACGCTATCGCCGACCGCGATCACCTCGCCCACGTTCTCGTGGCCGAGCACGAAGGGAAAGCTCGAGAACGGCGACGTCGACGGGCTCGCGCCGAGCGCGACGACGTTGAGATCGCTGCCGCAGATGCCGCCGAGTCGCGTGCGGATGCGCACCCAGCGCTCGCTGGGCAGCTTCGGCTGCTCGATGGTTGTGTAGCGCGTGCACGCGAGCGCGCCGGTGTACAGGGAGCGCGAGATCTTTCCGGCTGCGAGCGTTGCGAGATAGGTCGGGATCGGCGCCGCGAAGCGGATCGCCTTCACGCCTTCACGCTCAAAGATGCCGCCGGCGTCGCCACGCGGAGCGCACCGGGGACGCAAGCGATCTCGATGGTCGACGATGCGGCCTGATTGTACTCGCCGTCGGTCTCGTACGCGGGCGGCGAGTCGAAGTTGAGAATGAATGCGCTCGCCTGCTCCGACAGCACCAGCGGATTGCGCACGTGCTTCCCGCTCGGCGCCGACGCGAGCATCGAGATGCGCGTGAGCGGTGGCGCGTCGAGGATCGCGATCGCGTCGAGGAGCCCATCGTTGATGCGCGCGTCGGGGGCGATCTGGAACATCCCGCCGAAGTTGCGGCCGTTCGCGATGATGAGCATGAGATGCGCGCGCGCCCCCCGCGCGACGGCGGCGGTGGTGATGTCGACGGACATTCCGTCGAACTTGAAGAGCTGGCGGAGCGCGGCGCTCAAGTACAGCAGGTCGCCGGTGAGGAAGGGGATGTTCTCGAGATCATCGAGGACGGCGATGTCGAAGCCGAAGCCAGTCACGTTGAGGAAGTAGCGATCCTCGATGCGGCCGACGTCGACGAGCATCTCGGGGCCTTCCACGGCGAGCTTCGCGGTGGCGGCGAGGTCGCGCGCGGGCGCGCCCACGGTTTTGGCGAAGTCGTTGCCGGTTCCGGCGGCGAGGAGTGCGAGCCTGCAGTTGGAGCCGGAGGAGAGAATCGCGTTCGCCGCGTTGCTCCACGTGCCATCGCCGCCGCACGCGACGATCGTCGTCGCCCCATCATGCAGCGCGAGCGCCGCGAGGCGCTTCTCGTCGCCCGGGCGCTCGGTGACTCGCACATCGGTAACGCCGACGGCAGCGAAGGTCTTGACTATGTCGGGGAGTAAACGCGAACCCCGCCCCCTTCCGGAGGCGGGGTTCACGATCACCGTGACGCGGTCGGTCATCGACGCGCGTAGGAGGCCAGCGTCTGAAGCGGATGGAAGGTCTGAAGTCCGTTCTTCATCCACAGCTCGCGGAAGGGCGTGAAGTCCACGTCCCAATCCTCGAGCAGCCCCGTCATCGCCTGCGAGTGGATCGTGATGCCACCGCGCTCCTCTTCGTTCTCGGAGAACTGGCCGGCCATCATGATCGTGGACGTGTACGCGCCGTCCTCATCGTTCATGAACGCCTGGTAGCGGTGATCGACGTTCGACCACTCGTGCTCCGTCACGCGCATGTCGACGATCGGCTCGCCGCGATCCGTCGCGTGGATCGTGATGTGGCCGTCGCCGCGCTCCCACGTGAGCGAGATGTCCTGCATGTAGTGCGGCAGGTGCCAGCGCTCGATCGCGTGCTCGCGCGACTCGCGCGTGGTGGTCGCCAGGCGGAACGGATAGAAGGCGGAGCGCGGCATCGGCACGCCGGACTCGACGCGCGGCGACACGAGGATCGAGAGAATCAGCTCGCCGTAGTCGCCCACCGGACTGTCGTGAAAGTCGAACGCCATCACCGAGAGCACGCTCGAGCCGTGATGTGGCTCGATCGGCTGCAGCTCGGGAGGCAGGATCGCGCGGGCGTTCTCCGTTGGGAACTCGAAGAAGCCGCCGATCGCATCACGAAAGTGGTACTGCACCATGCCGTCTGTTTTGCTCATACGAGTATTCCCTCTTCACGAAGAATGCGGGCGATGATGGCAACGCCCGCGTCGAGCTGTTCAATTGTGTGCGATGATGATACCGAAACCCGGAAACGCGACCGGTGCTTGGCGACCGCGGGAAAGATGATTGGCTGCAGATAGATCCCTGCCTTGAGCAGCTTGTGACCGAGCTCGAACACGCGGCGGTCGTTGCGGACCATGATGGGAATGATCTGCGACGTGGAGTCTCCGACATCGACGCCCTCCTCCTCGAGGCGCGCGCGCATGTGCGCGACATTCGACCACAGCTTGGTACGCAACTCCGGCTCGGCCGTCGCGAGCTCGAGCGCCTTCAGCACGCCCGCCGTGACCACCGGCGAGAGCGCGCAGGAGAACACGCGCGACCGCGCGAATCCCTTGAGATAGTTGTACAGATTCTGCGAGCCGCCGACGTAGCCGCCCTGTCCGCCCAGCGCCTTGGAGAAGGTGCCGATGTGGACGTCGACTTCGTCTTCGAGCCCGAACTGCTCCGCGACGCCGCGGCCGTTGGCGCCGTAGACGAATGCGGAGTGCGCCTCGTCGAGCAGAATGCGCGCGCCGTACTTCTTCGCGACCGCCACGAGATCGGGGAGCGGGCAGACGTCGCCGTCCATCGAGTACACGCCTTCGATGGCGACGAGCTTCTTTCCCGTCGTCTGCTTGAGCTTCTTCTCGAGATCCGCCGGATTGTTGTGGCGGAAGAAGCGCACGTTTGCCTTCGAGAGGATCGCGCCGTCGACGATGCTCGCGTGCGCGTTCTGATCCGCTATCACCCAATCGCCCGGCCGCATGAGCGCCGAGATCATGCCGACGTTCGTGCTGTAGCCGGTGGGGAAGACCATCACGGCTTCCTTCTTCTTGAACTTCGCGAGCGCTTCCTCGAGCTGGCAGTGAATGTCCATCGTGCCGCTCAGAATCGGAGAGCCCGCCGCGCCGAGTCCGTACTTCTCGATTGCCGCCTTTCCAGCCTCGATCACTTCACGGCGATACGACAGGCCGAGATAGTTGTAAGAGGATAGATTTATGAGCTTGACGTGCTCGTGGTGCAGCCCTTCGGTCAGGTCGACGGTTCCGCTGGGCGGCGTCGACATGGCCTGTGCGAAGAGGTAATACCCCTCCGGAACGGCCTGGTTGTACCACTCGTTGTAAGGCTCGAGAATCGAAAACGGGTCGTCGCTCGACGAGTAGAAAAAACTGCTGTAATCGTAGTCCAGTGGATTCATGC
>PLMM01000015.1 GCA_003142495.1 Gemmatimonadota bacterium
ATCTGACGGGTGCGCCGAGGGTGGCGACGGTGTTTCCGCACCTCGCGCGGGCGTACTTCGAGCGAGTGGGGAAGCCGGTGACCATCGTGCCGGTGTCTGGCGCAACGGAGATCGCGCCGCATCTCGGGATCGCGGACATCATCGTGGATCTCACGTCCTCGGGGTCTACGCTGCGCGTGCATCAGCTGCACGAGGTGGCTACAGTGTTGGAGTCGAGCGCACGGCTGATCTGTTCAGTCAAACCGTCGTCTCCGGCAATCGCCAAGTCAACTGCTGAGCTCGCAGAGGCGCTGTCTAGTGTGCTAAGGGCGCGCGACAAGCGGTACGTGATGGCGAACGTACCGCGCGACGCGCTCGAGAACGCCCGCAAGGTCATGCCGGGCGTGAATGGGCCGACTGTCATCGACATCCTGCACGGCGGCACCTATGTCGCCATGCACGCGGTAGTTGCGCAATCGGCGATCTACCGGACGGTGGCCAACTTGAAGGCGCTGGGTGCGCAGGGGATTCTGGTGACGCGGATCGAGAGGCTCATGCCGTGAGCAAGCTCTTCCGTTGGCGGGGAAGTCTCGCCGAGCTCTCGGCCGCGCAGCGAGCTGAGCTTTCGGATCGGTCGACTTCGTCGGACGACTCGGTGCGCGAGCGAACCGCGGCGATCGTCGGGCGCGTGAGGGCCGAGGGCGATGAGGCGCTGATCTCGCTCGCGGCGGAGCTGGACGGTGTGGCTCTACAGGCGCTTGCCGTTCCGCGCGATGCGCGCGCGCAGGCGCTCGCAACGCTCGACGCGCCAGTGCGCGCGGCACTCGAGCGCGCGGCCGCGAACATCGAGGCGGTGCATCGCGCTTTCCTGCCGCGCACCACGGAGCTCGAGGTCGAGCCGGGAGTCATCGTTGGCCGACGTCCGGATCCGCTCGACTCCGTTGGCGTGTACGCGCCCGGCGGTCGCGCCGCGAATCCGAGCTCCGTGCTCATGGGCGTCGTACCCGCGCGCGTCGCCGGCGTGAAGCGCATCGTGCTCTGCTCTCCGCCCAGCGCAAATGGGCTTCCGTCGCAGGTCGTGCTCGCGGCGGGCGAGCTCGCGGGCGTGAGCGAGGTGTACGCGATCGGCGGCGCTGGCGCGATTGCCGCGATGGCGTACGGCACGCAAACGATCGCGCCCGTTCGGCGCATCGTCGGGCCCGGCAATGCGTACGTCGCCGAAGCGAAGCTGCAGCTGTCGGGAGTCACCGGCATCGATTCGCCCGCGGGGCCGAGCGAGCTGCTCATCATCGCCGACGCGTCCGCGCGTGCGACCTCCGTCGCGCGCGAGCTGCTCGCGCAGGCCGAGCATGATCCACGCGCTGCAGTCGTGGTGATCGCGCTGGAAGAATCGATCGCGCGCGCGATTGGCGACGCGATCGAATCACTGCTGGCGAGTGAGCCGCGGCGCGCGATCATCAGCGACGCGCTCGCTGCGCGCGGCGCTCTCCTCTGGAGCGAATCTCTCGAGGATGCGATTGCCTTCTCGAACGTCTACGCGCCGGAGCATCTGCTGCTCGCGCTACGCGATCCCGACGCCGCGCTCGAGCGTGTGCGCAACGCCGGCACCGTCTTCCTTGGCGCCACGACGTCGGTTGCCTTCGGTGACTACATGACGGGGGCGAATCACGTGCTGCCGACGGGCGGTCTCGCGCGCTCGTACTCGGGGCTGTCGACGCTCGACTTCGTGCGCTGGACGACGTACCAGCGCGTGACACCGGCCGCCGCGAGCGATCTTGCCGCGAGCGTGGCGACGCTGGCGGAGCGCGAGGGGCTGCCGGCGCATGCGGCGGCGGCGCGCGAGGCGGGGCGCGGCGGTGAACGCGCGAGTGGAGAGGAGAAGGGAAGCGCGACGCGCTCGCGCGGAGGTGCACGTGCGCGCGCGACACTTCGCGATCTCTCGCTCTACCGGCCGAATCGTGCGCCCTCCGCCCTCGATCTCAGCGACAACACCAATCGCTGGGGTGTGCCACCGTTCGCCGCGCTCGCGCTCGAGGAGCTCGACGCGGAACGAGTGACGCGATACCCGTCCGTCTACACGCCGGAGCTCAAGGAGGCGCTCGCGCACTACGCAGGCGTGCGTGCAGACGAAGTCGTGATCGGCTGCGGCTCCGACGACATTCTCGATTCCGCGATCCGCGCATTCGCGGAGCCCGGCGACACGCTCGCCTTCCCGAATCCGACCTTCGGCATGCTTCCCATCTGGGCGCAGATGAATGGACTCGTCGCCATACCCGCCGTTGGGATCGACGCGCTTCTCGCCGCGCGCGCGCGCGTCACCTATCTCTGCTCGCCGAACAATCCGACGGGGATCGCGCTCACGCGTGCGGAGATCGCGCGCGTGGTCGAGCGCGCGGCGGGGATCGTCATTATCGACGAGGCGTACGCGGAGTTCTCGAATGATGGCTGGCTGGGCGAGGCGCCTGCGCATCCGAGGCTCATTGTCACGCGTACGATGTCGAAGGCATTCGGCCTCGCGGGAATGCGCGTCGGCTACGCAACCGGCGCTGCGAATACGGTGCTGCCGATCGAAAAGGCGCGCGGGCCATATATGGTGAGCGCGGCCGCGGAGCGTGCCGCACTCGCCGCGCTGCGCAACGATCTCGAGTGGGTGCGCGCGCACATCGATGCGGCGAAGGAAAGTCGCGCGCGCTTCGCGAATGGGCTCGACGCCGCGGGGATCGCGTTCATTCCGTCGTCGGCGAACTTCATCTTCGTTCCGGTTCCCGACGCCGAGGCAATTGCCACGACCATACGCGCCGCCGGCGTCGCCGTGCGCCCCTTCGTCGCGGTACATGGTATCGGCGACGGCGTGCGCATCACCGTCGCTCCGTGGCCGATGATGGAGATCGCGCTGCGCGCGCTGCGCGATGCGGTGAAGAGATGAAAGTCAGCGTGTTCGACTACGGGGCAGGGAATCTCCACTCGCTGATCAAGACCCTCGCGCGCGACGGCGCGCGCGTCGAGATCGAGACCGATCCGTCCGCGGCCGTGCGTGCCGACGTGCTCGTGCTCCCCGGAGTGGGCGCGTTCGGACATGCGGCCGCACGCCTCGCGCCCGGGCTCGCCGATGTGCGCGCCGCGCTCGCCGACGGCCTCCCATGTCTCGGCATCTGCCTCGGCATGCAGCTGCTCTTCGACGCGAGCGACGAAGGCGAGGGAGAAGGGCTCGGACTCTTCCCCGGGCGGGTGAAGCGGCTCGAGGGCGGGCGCGTGCCGCAAATTGGCTGGAACACGATCGAGGACGGCGACGACCCGCTGCTCGACGCGGCGCCGGTCGCCACCGCATACTATGCGAACAGCTACGTCTGTCACCCCGACGATGCGTCGTGCGTGCATGCGTGGAGTGCGCACGACGCCACGCGCTTCCCCGCGCTCGTGCGTGCGCAGCGAACGGTCGGTGTGCAATTCCACCCCGAGAAGAGCTCGATGCCCGGAGTCGAGCTCGTGTGCGCATTCCTGCGCGAGGCAGCGAGATGATCGTTATTCCCGCAGTAGATCTGCGCGAGGGCGCGTGCGTGCAGCTGGTGGGGGGCTCGTACGCGAACGAGCAGGTGCGGCTCGAGAATCCGCTCGAGGTCGCGCGCGGCTGGGCGCGCGCGGGCTTCACCCGATTGCACGTTGTCGATCTCGACGCCGCCACGGGACGCGGCAACAACGCCGCCATCGTGCGCGACATGCTCGGCGAGGTTCCTGCGAACATCCAGGTCGGCGGCGGCGTCCGCAGCGGCGACTCGATCGAGAAGCTCCTCGACGAGGGCGCGACCTGGGTCGTACTCGGCACGCGCGCGCTCGAGGAGCCCGAGTGGCTCGCGGGCACCGCGTCATCGTTTCCGGGGCAGCTGATCGTCGCCGCTGATGTGCGCGAGCGGCAGCTCGTGACACGCGGCTGGGCGCGCACGCTCTCGCGCACGGTGCTCGACGCCATCGAGCAGCTCAACGACATTCCACTCGGCGGCGTGCTCGTCACCGCCGTGCATCGCGAGGGACAGCTCGCCGGTACCGACCTCTTTCTCATGGAAGATGTGGCCGAGCTCTGCGTGCATCCCGTGATCGCGTCGGGCGGCATCTCGACCGTCTCGGATCTTCGCGAGCTTTCCGATCGCGGCATCGCCGCGGCCGTCGTCGGGATGGCACTTTACACCGGCGCGCTCGATGCGCGTTCGGTCGCCGAGGAATTCGCAACATGACACAGGAGCAGCCCCGATGACCGTCGTCGTCCGCAACACGCGCGAGACACAGATTCGCGTCGAGGTGGCGCCAGGCACCGGAACCTCGAACGTCGACACCACGATCCAGTTCCTCGACCACATGCTCGTGACGCTCGCGCGCTACGCGTCACTCGACCTCGAAGTCACCGCGCGCGGCGACCTGCGCCATCATCTCATCGAAGACGTCGCCATCGCGCTCGGCACAGCGGTCGCCACGCTCGTGCCGCCGCAAGCGGCGCGCTACGGCGACCGCTTCATTCCGATGGACGATGCGCTCGTGCACGTCGCGCTCGATCTCGGCGGACGCCCGTACTATTGCGGTCCGCTGCCGAGCGATTTGTACGATCACTGGTTTCGCTCCTTTGCGGACAACGCGGTGGCCACGGTGCACGTACGCGTGCTGCGGGGGCGCGACCGGCACCATGTCGTCGAGGCGGCGTTCAAGGCGCTCGGCGCATCGCTGCGGCAAGCGCTCGTCGCCGACGGCGCAAGCGCTGTGTTCAGCACGAAGGGCGCAGTCGGCATCGAGGTTACCTGATGTTGTCACGACGTATCGTGGTGTGTCTCGATGTGCAAGGTGGGCGCGTCGTGAAGGGCGAGCAGTTCATCCATCTGCGCGACGTCGGCGATCCCGTCGATCTTGCGACGCGCTACGAAGCGGAAGGCGCCGACGAGATCGTCTTCCTCGACATCACGGCCGCACCGGAGGGCCGCGGGACCATGCTCGAAGTGGTTCGCCGGACGGCGAGCCGCGCTTTCGTGCCGCTCACCGTCGGCGGCGGCGTGCGCAGCGTCGACGAGATGCGCGACGTTCTTCGCGCCGGCGCCGACAAGGTCTCGTTCAACACGGCCGCGGTGGCCAGGCCCGAGTTGCTCACGGCCTGCGCCGAGCGCTTCGGCAGCCAGGCGGTCGTCTGCGCCATCGATGCCCGGCGCTTGTCTACGGCCCCAGACGCGAGTCTGGGGGCGGCCGCGGGCGCAGCCACAGAAGCTGTCACACAAGCGGCCCCGGCCTGGGAGGTCGTCACCCACGGCGGCCGGCGGCCCGCCGGTCTGGACGCCGTCATGTGGGCGGTCCGGGTGGTCCAGTTGGGTGCCGGGGAGTTGCTCGTGACGTCGATGGATCGTGACGGCACCCGCAGCGGCTTCGACACGGACCTGCTCCACGCAATCTCATCGCGCGTCCGTGTGCCGGTCATCGCGTCCGGCGGCGCCTCCGGCCCCGAGGACTTCGTCGCGGCCGTCCGCGACGGTGGCGCGGACGCGGTTCTGGCCGCCTCGATCTTCCATCGCCGAATGCACTCGATCGGCTCGGTCAAGCAGGCCATGGCGGCGGCCGGCCTACCCGTTCGGCCTGTCGAGGAGGCAGTGGCGTGACGACCAGGCAGTTGCTTCAAGAAGGCGTGGCGTGGGGCCCGCGCGGGCTCGTGCCGGCCGTCGTCCAGGATGCCGCCGACGGGCGAGTGCTGATGGTGGCGTACGTCGATGCCGAGGCGCTCGCGGCGACGCTGGCCACGGGCGAGGTCCACTTCCACTCGCGCTCACGCGACCGGCTGTGGCGCAAGGGCGAGTCGAGCGGCAACGTGCTGCGTTTGGTGGACGTGGCTCTCGACTGCGACGGCGACGCGCTGCTCATGCAGACGAACCCCGTCGGGCCGACATGCCATCGCGGAACGCGGAGTTGCTTCGACTCGGCCGACGACGCGGCCAGTAGC
>PLMM01000158.1 GCA_003142495.1 Gemmatimonadota bacterium
GCCGATTGCCTGCTCTACTCGTGCACGCGGAATGAGATCGCATGCATTCGCAAGCGGCGCGCGAGGCTTAGGTGCAAGCGCTGCGGCGTGCGCGCCGTCGTACTCGAGTGGCTTCCCCATCCGCGGCAGCGCCTCGCGCGCGAGCGCGTACGCACCCTGCTCGCCTGCATTCGACGCGCTCACGTTGATGATCACGCCGCTGTCTCCCTTCACCGCCTCGAGCGTTCCGGTTACTGCCATCCACTGGGCATTGTCCCAGGGACCCTGGTCTCCCTTCTGCGTGATCGCGGCGGTAACGCCCTCCTGGTCCTGGTGTCCCGTCGCCTTGATCATGCGACCCATCACGCGCGGCACGCCCGCGGTCGCGGCTGCCGCCATCTTCGCGCCGCCGAGCATCGCGTCGACCATGATCTCGCGACCATCGCGACCGCGATACATGCAGTGTTGGCCGTCCGTGGAGGGCGCGCCTTCGGAGTCGTCGAAGCGAAAGGGAGGAGTCGCCAAGGGCCCCACATACGCCTCGGCCTCCGTGGACGCGAGATAGACACACGGATCATCGCCCCTGTCCACGACCGTAGCTTCGGTCGCCGTCGCGACGGATGGGTCGCCACTCGACATTGCAGCCGATGGGCGGCTGTCGCCGAATTTTTTGCACGCGGAAAGAAGAATGACGAGCGCGACGGATGTCGTTGATATAGTACGGCACAGCATGAGGCGGCCTCCCGATACGGTGAGGCGCCCATGCTAACGCGGGTGGTGTCTCCGTCGTGTCGGCTTGTCCGTCTCCGGACTATCCTCGCGGAAAAGTCAGCGCGCGGTAGTCGGCGCGAGGCGCAAGGCGATGAAGCACCGGATCGATGTGGATCCACATTGGCCACGCGCCAAGCTCCATGCTCGTTCGCACGAGGGCGACGGCATCGGCGGGGCGGCCGAGGAGGGTCGCGACTCGGGCCCGGTAGTATGTCGGGCCCCACGAGTCCTCGTCCGACGAATGATGCGCCAGCCAAGCATCGAGACGGCGCGCAGTCGCTGTGTCCCCGCGCTCAGCCGCCAACCCGGCCATGATTCCGCGAAACGCAACGTTCGATGAATCCTCGACCACAAGCCCGTGCATGATCGCCTGCGCGCTGTCGAACGCTCCGGACTCTTCCAGGAAGAGTGCCTTGAAGAACCGAATCTCGGGTGCGCTTCGATCACGCGCGGGCCGACCATCACACCACGTCACGCCGTGCGCCGCCGCGATGCGAGCGGCGTTCGCGCTTCCATGCACGTCGAGCTCGCGCATCGTCCAGAGGATCACCCAGGCTGCGGACGATCTGTATTCCTCGCGCCCGTCCATGTTCGGCGCCATGCCATTCGACAGATCGGGTTCGGACGGGCGGCTGAGCGACGAATCCATCACGCGCAGTGCGTCGCTGCTGCGCTCGAGACCGGCGAGCGCCTGCGCGCGATCCATTATTCCGCTCAGGTCATCGGGTTGATCGAGACGACGGGTTGCCGCAAGCTCATCGCCGTATCGGCCCAGCAGGTGGTACGCATTGATCAGGTTGCCCCAATAGTCTCCATGGTTGGCATCCGGCATCCAATCGAGATCGACGGTCGGATCGATCCGCTCGAGCAGCGCTGCTGCATCAGCGGGATGATTCGCCCACATCGCCGCGCTGGCGGCCGATATCTGGTATGGAGATGTCGCCGAGACGAGCCGCGCGCGCTGTGACGCGAGCCGGTACATCTCGTCGTTGTGCCCGTGGCAGCGTGCGACGGCGACGCGAAGTGTCAGGTAGTCGACCTTGCCGAGCGCGCGTCTTCGTGCCGACATCGTCTGGTCGAGCGAGTCCACGATGCGGCACTTCCCATTGTTCGCGGCGGTGGTCGCGAGCGCGACGGCTGCGGCGTCGAAGCCGGAATCTCTGCTTGCCGCGAGAGCAAACGACGATTCCGCACGTGCGAGCTGGCCGGACCAGAATTCGTCGAGCCCCTCCATGTACGGGACGTACGCATCGTACGTCGGCGGGGCTCGTCCGGCGCGCCACGCGACGGCGAGGCGGGGATCGATGACCGAGGCCAGTGACATCATCACGCGGACGCGCGTGGCTTCGACGCCTGCGGCCGGCTTCGAAATGCTTGTCGACAACGGCCCGACGCTGCGGAGCACGTGCCCCATCGCGTCGAGCAAATTCGCGGTGAAGAGAAGTGAATCGCCCGAACGATAGTAGCTGCCGTCCACGATGAGGTTCGCGCCGTTGCGCCGGGCCAGGAGCACGGCGTCGACCGGGTGGCCCGCCGAATCACGTCCTCGCGCATACAGCGCGCGTGGATCGACGACGTCGACGACGTGCTCGGCGAGAAGGCTGCGCGTGACCCAGTCGATCATCATGTCCGCGATTGGATCAAGACTCGTGTCACCAGTGCGATTGGCGAACACGGTCACAATCACGCGTCGGCGGGGCGACTGTGGCGGGCCACGGCGCGAGAGGAAGTAGACGCCGCCGACGAGCAGGAGCAAAGCGACGACGGCGACGGACATGAAGGTGTAGCGCGGTCGTCGAGCAGGAAGGGTGGGAGCGGGCGACGACGGTGCGACGACTGTCGCGGGCGCAGTCGGCGTTGGCGCAATCGGAGGGGCCGTCGCGACGACGGCGAGCGGGATTGGCTCCGCGCCGAGGCGGAGGCGATCGACGAGCGCAACAGTTTCCGAATTCGGCGTCGCGTCGAACTCCTCACCGAGTCGCCGCGCGAAGCTTTCGAAGAGCGTGAAGGCGCCGCCGCGATCGCCGCTTGCGTGGAGCGCGACGACAGCGCGTCGCACCCACGCTTCGTCGAAGGGCGCGAGCTGCGTTGCGCGAACCGCGTTCTGTGCAGCGGCGGCGAGCTGGCCCGCCGACTCCTGCTGCCGGCAGAGATGCTCGAGGGCGCGCAGCACTCGCTCGAGCGCCTGCGCGCGCTCCTGCACGAGCCACGTCTCGAACTCTTCGCCGACGCCGCTGACGTGCACGCCTTCGAGCAGCTCGCCGCGGTAGAGCGCGACCGCCTCGTCGTAGTGTGCGGCGGAGAGTGCGTCGCCGAGCGCGGGGACGTCGCACCAGAGCTTCGCGCGGTCGACCATGAGCTCGTCGTCTCCGCGCGAAACGAACACGTCTTCGCCGAGCGCGAGGCGCAGCTGGTAGAGCGCGTTTCTGAGCGCGCGGCGCGCGGCGAAGGTGTCGAGCTCCGGCCAGAACACCGCGAGGAGCGTGTCGCGCCGATGGAAGCGATCGGCCCGACACGCCATGTAGGCGAGTAGCGCGAAGCGCTTCGGCTGCGCGAACAGTGCGCTCGCGTCGCCCTGGTCAGTTCGCTCGAGCTCCCTGGAGCCAAGAAGGCGCAGTCGCAGCATAGGCTTTCCGAAAGTACGGAAGAAGCCCATGCGCGACAACGGCGATCACCCGATGGATTTCATCACGGGAATGGTTGAATCATGCGACGAACCGCGACTTCACTGGCCCGATATGACTTGGATCGTGAGATCGCCGCCGTGGACCGTCACGGCGCCCTGGACCCTGCCCTTCTTGAACCCAATGGCCCCCAGGTAGAACGGCGTCGTTGCTTCGGAAGCGCCGGGGAGCAGCGTGTACCCGGCCTTGGGGAGTGCATCGTGGTATAGGGTGTACATCGCGTGTTGGTCGACACCGTGCCACTCGCAGATGACTTCGGGACCCGTGACGATCGGCTTGCATGCGCTGAGTCCGGGGGCGAGCGGAAAATCCGCTGGGAGCCCTGGGCCCGCGGATGCCGCGGGAGCGGCGGCACTGGCATCGCTGACCGGTGCAGAGGTGCCGGAGTCCTTGTTGCACATGGCGGCCGTCGTCACGAGCACGGCGCCGAGCGTGGCGATGGTTCGGAGTATCGAGGTCGTCATGAGTCGGATCCTGAGTTGGGGGACAGGCGTGTGCTTCCCTCAGAATCGGGTGGCTGCGTCTCCTTGCTGTCGGCCTGAGCGTCTTCGCTACGAAGGCGTAGGCGGCACGTGTCTTTTCGGCCGTTGGCTGCGTCTTTGCTAGTCGAGCCCAGCAGGCGGCGCGTTGGCGTTATATTGGCCGCTCGACGGCCAAGTGCGGTGGCCGAGACNNGCCGAGACGCCAACGAACCATTGGAGTAAATTTCGGATATGAGCTTGCGCCCCATAATCGGCATCACGACGCAGACACTCGAGCCCATCCCCGGCGAGCTTCCGCGCTGCTGGGTGATGAGCCAGCGGTACGTCGACGTGCTCACGTCGGTGGGTGCGCTGCCGTGGGTGATTCCGCTCACGCACGACATGGCGACGCTGCGCGCGGTGTACGAGCAGCTCGACGGTGTTTTTCTACCGGGCGGCGTCGACATGGATCCCGATCAGTACAGCGAGTCGCGGCTGCCAGTGTGCGGCGTGACGGATGCGGATCGCGACAGGGTGGAGGTCGCGCTGGTGCAGTGGGCGATGGCGGAGCGGAAGCCGGTGCTCGCGGTGTGTCGCGGCGTGCAGGTGCTCAATGTCGCGGCGGGCGGAACGCTCTATCAGGATCTCGCGGAGTGGTGCGACGCGGCGATCAAGCACGACTACTGGCCGAACGAGGTGAAGCAGCGCCAGGATCTCGTGCACGATGTGACGATCGAGGAGGGGACGCAGCTCGGCGCGATCATGGGCGCGGGCACGGCGACGGTGAACAGGGTTCACCATCAGGGGATCAAGAAGCTGGCGCCGGGCCTCGTTGTGAATGCGTACGCGCCCGACGGATTGATCGAGGGCGTGGAGGGGCGCGACGACGGATATCTGCTCGGCGTGCAGTGGCATCCGGAGGAGCTCGTTGAGCAGGCTCCGGCGGCGCGGCGGCTATTCGAATCGTTCATCGAGGCGGCGGCCGCGCACAAGACGGAAGTCGCGGCTTGCTAGGGGATCACCGCGATCGCGTGAAGCTCATCGCGCTGCGCGAGCGTTACGACTTCTTCGTGAAAATGAAGTTTGCCGTGCACGGCAACATCGACTGCAACACTGGAATGCGCCCGAGCATGAGGTAGTACGCGGTCGCCGTCTTGCCTCTTCCCTTGTATGTGGGGAAGAAATCAATTCGACAGTCAAGGTCGAGCGCTTCCGCTATCGCGCGAAGCTTTTTCGGGATCAACACATCTTCCGGAACTTCCGGCCTCTTCAGATTTACTCGCTTGTATGCGAGTGAATGAAGGTATTTCGGGGTGGTGGGCTCGTAAAAATAGAAGGCTTTGCCGCCTGGCTTCAGGACTCTCTTGAATTCGGTGAGAGTTCTCTTGTGGGCCAGAAAGTGATGCGCCGCGGCGAAGGTGAATATCTGGTCGAGGGAGGCGTCGCTTTCCGGAATCTCGTAGCTCTTGCATGCGTACGAGTTGTCCAGCTTCACATCGAGAACTTTTTCCCATTTTGGCAGCGACTGAACGGCAAATGGACTGATGTCCGTGCCGGTCACGTGCGCCTTGGGATAGAGACGCTTGTACACACACGATCCCCAACACTGCCCGCCGCCAAGCTCCAGAATTCTCCCGTTGCCGCTCAACTGATCGCGATACTTCTGCAGGCAATCGATAAACGTATTCGCGTCCAACATCTTGTTGACGATGTTCTGGAGTGAATCGGATTCTGGCGATTCCGTTTCCGAGTCTCGCCAGAAATCGATTTCGACCCGTTGTTTCAAGTCGATGTTGGCCATGCAAATACTCCAGAATTTGAGTGCCGATAAAACACGCTTCTCGAGCTGCGCGACGGTATCATGGGTGCATTCGCGACACGAGATATCCGGCCAAAGCGCACATGAAGACGTGCTGGGAGGCGGGAAGTGGTGCGGCTGGAGGGGCGTGCCCCGCCTTGGCCCTCCTCCGACAAAGTATTTTCTCACGGTTGGATGCGCAACGATCAGAAAGAAACGTTGCACGCACGATGCAGTTGCCGCCGCTCTACGCGGTCACCCGACCGCGACGTTGGGTACGATGGGCGGCCCGTCCTTCACATTCGACTCCCACTTCTGCAGGCGCGCCGCGAACATGACGAGGAGCGGCCGCTCGACGAGCAGGTGAAGTACGATGCCGGGCGCGAGTCCAATCGGCAGCAGAAGGAGCAGCGATAGCGGAGCGGGGATCGCTGCCAGCGCGGGCCAATGCGCGGCGACGACCACGGCGAGAGCCACTACGAGATAGTGCGTCAGGTAGATGGCGTAGGATGCCGCTCCGAGCAACGTGAGCCATTTGGGGATGCGCACGGGATGGCGAAGCTCCGTTTGCACCACCGCAAACACGATGATCGCCGCGAGCACCCCGTACGTGGCGGTGACGCTCCGTAACGTCCGATCCGCGGGGAGGAAATTCGCCTCGTACGCTGCGAACGCGGCCGCAGCGAGGAGCGCCGAGACGAGCAGGGCGCGCGGCATGCGCAGGGTGACACCGCGCTGGACTATCCACGCGGCGACCATGCCGAGCATGAACTCCCCCACGTGCAGGTTGAGCAAGAAGCCGAGTATGAAGGGCGTGACCTGCGGAACGCCGAAGCTGTTCAACGTTGCCGGCCCCCAGATCGCGGCCGCCGCCATCGCCGCGAACCACGCGCCGAAGCACACGAGCCCGAATCTGACGGAGATGAAGAACGCAGCAAAGGCGAGGTAGAACATGAGCTCGTACTCGAGCGACCAGGTGATCCCGATCAGCCGCGCGCCATCATGGGGAATGAGGAACACCGACATGAGAAGCGTCGCGAGCGTCGACTTGCCCTGATTCTGCATCACCCACGGGGCGAGGAGCACGATAGGAATCAGGACGGCGCAGAGCACCCAGTAGACGGGATAGATGCGCGTGAGGCGCTTGTACGCATACAGCCCTAGTCGCTTCGGCACGCCGAAGTCGCGGCGATGCACGTACACCATCAGGAAGCCGCTGAGCACGAAAAAAAAGTCGACGCCGGTGCGTCCGAAGCCGAACGTGCGCGTAAACACGGATTCCGGATGGACGACGCGCATGAAGACCTGTGAATGAAACAGGAGCACCATGAAGGCCGCGACACCGCGGCCTACCTGGAGAGATTCGAGCTTCTGTTTCATCGGCTGTGTCGTTGCTGGCGGCATCGAGTGCAATTGAGTTGGACTTCGACGAGCATGTTCGACGCGGCGAATGCGCTGACGGGCTTACGGGGAGAGCTGGCGTGCGTCTCCCCTGCGAGGACTTGCCGAAGATACGGAAAGCTACGGAAATTTGCCCGCAGGAGCTGCTGCAATGGCTCCGGCAAAGGAAAGTGCGGGCGCTCGTGCGTCTTCTGCTGCTTCGTAGCGGCGAGGAGTTACAAGACATGAAATTCCTCGATCGACTGCAAGCGGCACTCGGCATCCCCACCGCGCTCCCAAGTGTGCGCCGAACGGTGCGCGGCATCGATGTCGTGCTCGAGAACACGCGGCCGGATATTTCGGACGAGGATGTGTTCGCGCGGATGGACGAAGTGCTCGCGCTGATCGAGCGCTACGCGCCGGCGAGGCTGCGGCGGCTTCGACACGACATTGCCGGCATCGACGTGAAGCGCTTCGCGTGCAGGGGCGCGTTCTTCGGCGAGACGCGCCGCGTGCTCACGGAGCTGACCTTCATCGTGAATCGTGATTTCGGCATCGCGGAGATCGCGTCGTCGCTGCTGCACGAGGGCGTGCACGCGCGCGTTGCGGCGGCGGGGGTGTTTCGCACGCCGCTCGGGCTCGCGAAGGAGGAGCGGTTGTGCCGTGCGACGGAGTTGTGGTGGGGGGAGACGGTACCGGATGGTGCGAGGGTGATCGAGCGGGCGAGGGCGTCGCTCGAGCTCGGGGATAGGGACGTGGCGCCGGCGGTGGACTGGGGGGAGGCGGCGCGGAGGGTGGAGGAGGTGGATCGGAGTGCCGCGGAGGGGCGCGGCTGAAGTGGGGATCGGTTTTGTCCTTTTCATCTTTGGAATCCTCGGGCTCGCCGGCGCGTTCGCGCTATCGAAGATCGGCGCGTACATCGCTGTGCGCTGGACGCGTGACGGCGGCGATGAAGCAGCGGTGGCGCGTGCGATGCGAGCCGCCGCGCTCCTCCCATACGCGTGTCTCGCCTGGGCGGCAGCGGTGTTCATCTTCGCGGGATTCATCAACAGCGTGTATCTCGGCCGCGACGCCTTGCTCGGCGACACGGCGCGAACTCCGCTGCCCAATGGCTATGCGCTGCTGTTCGTGGACGGGGATGCGACCGTGTTCAACCCCGCGACGCAGCACTTCGGCAGCAGCATTGGAAATCAGCAGGATGCCATCTTCGGCGTTCTCGATCTGCAGCTGGCAGGTCCGCGAATGCTGGGCGACTTCGAGGTAGGCTTTCCTCCGACGTACAAGGCCGGCGCGCCACGCCGCTACTTCGTGCTCGACACACGGTCCGGCGTGCGCGGCGACCTCGCGAATGCGAATGCGTTGCGGGACACGTCTTCGGCGCTGGGAATCACGCTCGCACTCGAGCCGATCGATACGGTGTTCACTCGCTATCGTTGGACATGGTTCGATCTCCTCGCCGTGATCCTGCTCGTCGTCCCCCCGATGATCGTGGTTGGATTGATCGCGAAGAGTGTGGTGCGCATCAGGCGCGCGGGCGGGCGAAGGGTCGCGCCGGCGGTGTAACGGGTGCGAGGAAGGGCGTACCAGCTCGATCATCCACGTCACCGAGCTGCGGCGCACCCACACCGTGAGTGCGCCGCACTAGTCTACAGCTCGCTCCTCACGCCCCCGCGCAATACGTGCAGCCAGCTTCCTGCGCGCGATTCACGCCCCACGTCCCCGACGGAATGATCGTGATTCCCGGGATGATCCCCGCCGTCCACTCCTTGAGCGCAACGTCCGCCGTCACGCCGCCCGCGGCCGCGAACATGGCGCTCAACATGTGCAGCGCGACGTTGCATGCACCGAAGATCGCCCCCTTCGCCATCAGCTTGTCGATCGCCATGTCGTCGACGAGCAGCGAGCCCGGCTTCGCATTGTAAAACGGGTTCCGCTCCGCCGGCTTCTTCGTAACCGGGTCGATGATTTTCATCGCACTCCCGATCTTGTACTTTGCCCAGATCGCATCCGTGAGCGCCAGCGGAAAGCCCTCGTGGCGAAGGATGATCACGGCGGTGACGGGCGACGGCGTGACTGACGCATACGGAACTCCGAACGTGTAGGCGAAGGCCAACGGAAAGCCCGAATTCACCGCAAAGGCATCGATGGCCATCTTGTGCTTCGCCTTCAGCACGCCGGGCCACTCACTCGGCTCCGCCGGCGTCGACGACGAATCCGACGCGGTGGCGACCGTCTTCTCGGCCGCGCACGCTGTTATCGGAAGGAACGCCGTGAGCCCGAGCGCCGCCGTTCCCGCGGCGAGACGACCGAGGAAGCCGCGGCGCGGGGAAGTGGAAAGCATGTCGTCGCTCATGTCCAGGTCCTGCGCGCTCAGTGCGCGCCGTTGTGCGCGTAGGTGCGCGCGGTGTCTGCGCCGACGGCTGGGCCGGCATGCGTGGGATATGGCACATCCGAGGGACGGTCGCCAGTCGGCCAATCACTCTCCTTTCCGGCGAGGTCTGGGCGAGGGCGCGTGTCGATGTAGCGTGCGACGTCGAGTGCCTGCTGTGGCGTGAGCGTGTTCGGATTGTCGAACGGCATGTTGTGCAGCACGAAGAGGGCAGCCATGCGATAGCGCGCCAATCCCGCGCCAATGTTGTACGACTTCGCTCCCCACACCGGTGGCACGACGCCGGCACCCTGACCCGATGCGCCATGGCAGCGTGCGCAGCTCGCCGCGAAGATCAGGGCGCCGCGCGCGGTATCGGCCGCGAGCGCCGGCACGTTCTGCGATTTCACCGAGTCGCCCACCGCGACGCCGCGTGCGAGCCACCAGAGATAGGTGACGATGTCGCGCATGTCGTTTCCATCCGCGGCGATCGCATGGCCGTTCAGGCTGCGGATGAAGCAGTCGTTGACGCGATCCTCAATCAGATCGACGCGCCCGCGGCGGAGACGGTACTGCGGATAGCGCGTGTACGCGCCGACGAGCGAGAGCCCGCCGGGGCGATGACCTTCATCGAGATGGCAGCTAAAGCATCGGAGCGAGCTTCCGACGTGCGACGGCAGACTGTCGCGCGTCGCAGCGAGCAGCGCGTGTCCGCGTCGGACGGATGCGCCGAGCGCGCCCGATGGCGAGGTGGTGTCAAAAGTTGAGGTTGCCTTGGGCGGAGGAGTGGTCACTCCGCGGCCAGCGGCGGCGGGAGCATCTCCCCTCCCGCACGCCATGGCCAACGCGATCGTTGTGAGCCACAGTCGCGCATGCGTCGCGCGCGTGACATCGCGTCGTTCGTTCATCATTCCTTCGGCGCTCCCCGGAAGAGCAGCGTTGCACACGATGTAATGCTTTTCATCTCGCACGTCCAGTGTTTTTTTCTGGCCGGTTTCTAATGCGCGCCATTTTTGTGAACGAGCTTTCGCGAAAAGAAATCGAACGAGGCCGTGTACGCCGCGAGCCAACTGCGATGCAACAGGAAGTCGTGCACCTCGTCGGGAAAGACGAGCTGCTCCACATCTACGCCTTGTTTGCGCAGATCTTCGGCGAGCTGCACCGTCTGACTGAACGACACGTTGCGATCATCATCGCCCTGAATCAGGAGCACCGGCGACCTCCACGTCGACTCGTACGCCATCGGCGAAGAGAGGAACGCGGTGCGCCGCGCTTCCTGATCTTTCAGGATGCGCCACCCCGGAACGAACGTCTCCCACTCCAGATTCCAGTCGTGCACGCCGTGCATGTCGACGCCCGCCGCGTAGATGTCCGACGAGCGGGCGAGCGCGAGCGCGGTGAGATATCCGCCGTACGATCCGCCCCACGCGCCAATCCGCGACGAGTCCACATCCGCGCGTGCGCGAAGAAAAAGTCCCGAGCCTTGCACGTCGTTGTACTCGCTGCCGCCCGTCGCGCCGTAGTCGAGTGCCTCGCGGAAGTTGAGCCCGTAGCCGATGCCGCTTCTGTAGTTGACCACGAGCACCACGAATCCCCGGCTCGCCAGAAACTGGTTCATCGCGTACGCGTTGCTGTAGTAGTACATGTAGTGCCAGCCGAGGAGCATCTGGCGACGCGAGCCGCCGTGAAAGAAGACGACGGCGGGATGCCGCTCGCCCTTCGCGCCGCCCGGCGGAAGGAAGAGCTGGCCGTGCAGCAGCATGCCGTCGGCAGATGGGAAAATCACCTGCTGTGGCGTGACGAGCGCGCTCGACGGGAAGCTCGCGGGAATCGCCTCGGGCGCGAGATCGCGTGGCGGCGCGGATCCGACGACCATCGCGGGGCGCGCGGGGATCTTCGCATCGGAGCGCAGAATCGCGACGGCCTTGCCATCGCTGGTGGGCACCGGCGCCCACTCGATGCCGGTGCCGCTCGTGATCGCGACGGGCTTTCCGCCGGAGACGCTCACGCGCCAGATGTGGCGACGATCGATATCGCCCTGATTCGACGAGTAGAGCACGCTCGTGCGATCGGGCGCGAAGGAGACGTGCTCGACCTCGAAGTCGCCCGGCGTGAGGAGCGTCGCGTCGCCGCCGGAGGCGCTCACCGCGTAGAGATGCGTCCAGCCGTCGCGCTCCCACGGGAACACGATGCGATCGCCCTGCGCCCACATCAGCTGCGCATCGGAGACGAGCGGGTTGAATGCGCTGCCGACGCCCGGCTTCGCCTTCCAGATCTCGTGCCCGACTCCCGTCGCTGCGTCGGCGACGACGATCGACCATGGTTCCTCGGTGCGGATCGCGCCGAACGATGGACGCCGCGACGTGGTCGGTATTCGGATGAACGCGACGCGCGCGCCATCGGGCGACCAAATGGGCGCACCATCGACGTCGACGGACGGCTGCATGTAGCGAAGCGACTTCGTGGCGACATCGTAGACGCCGATGAAGCCATGATCGCCGCGATCGCTCGTGAACGCGAGCTTGTCACCCTTGGGCGACCAGCGAAGCTCACTCGCGCCGCCGCGCGTGTGCATGAGCTGCGTCGCGGCCACCGTGTCGCGCAGCGAGGCGCTCCAGATCTCGCCGCCCTTCACGAACGCGATCCGATCGCCGGCCGGCGCGATAGCGATCGAGTGGCCGTCGCCGACGCGCCGCGGAGCGCCGCCCGAAAGCGACGCGAGCCACACGGCCTGCGTCTCGCCTTCGACGTCCAGCGCCGGATTCGGAACATCGCCGTGCCCATTCGCGCCTCCGCCGCGCACGTACGCGATCGCGCTACCATCGGGGGTGAAGGCGAGCTCGCCCATCTCCTGTCCGTCGTCGACCATATACGAGGTGACGCGCTTCGCCTTGTAGTCCGGCGCGCGCGCGACCNNGACCCAGACGTTGCGCGCGCCCGCCTCGTCGAAGGTCCACGCCACCGCGCCGCCCGATGGCGCGGCGACGAGCGCGTCGGGGAAGGGAGCGCTGAGCAACTCCTCGAGCGAGAGCTGCTTTCCCTGCGCCGCGCAGGGAAGCGCGATCGCGATGAGCGCGATGAGATACGAGTGGCGCATGTTCACGAGTGTGGAGGGCCCGCGCTTACCGAATCCATGGGCCATACGCGCGAATGGTCACCATGCGTTGCATGGTGACCAATCTGCACCTCGTTTCGCGACTTCTCAAATCAACGCGGCATCTCTCCGCGTTGGCTAGAGCGAATCGACGGGGGGTGTAGTGGGCGGCGGGGTCGGCAGCACCGGGGTGGGCACCGTATCAACGGGCGGCACGCCCAGCTTGCGCGGCAAGTAGATCACTGCGTCGCGCTCGGCCGCTCCCGACGATGCGAACGCCCACGTCGTATTGGCGTAGTGCGTCTGGTCCGGCGGTGTCGCGACGATATAGTAGTCGCCCTCGGGAATCGATGTCACGAGGAAGCGGCCGTTCGCATCCGTCAACACTTCGCCGACCTTCGTGACTGTGGTGTACGCCGTGTCGTTCCCCGCGGAACCGGCGGGCACCACGATCTTCAGGTTGAGCACCACCGTCGCGCCCGGAATCGGCGACTCCGTGCTCGGATCGAGCTTGGACATCGAGTCGTATACGGCGCCGTGCAGCTCTCCGCGCGCATTTGGATTCGCTGCCGCCACTTCGATGACCGCGCCGGACCACTGGTTCGACGAGGGTTGTTTGACAGAAGTCGTCGAGTCGGAGCACGCCGCCGCAAGCACCACAGCCGCCGCTCCGCCGATGAACATGATACGCCGCATCTACTTCTCCCGATGATCGGTGATCGCATCCGCCGTACACCGTGCGAACGGAGCGCTGAGCGAGGAGACCCTGCGCTCGTGGCGCGCGTCACTTCCCACACTTCGATCGCCTCGTGAAGCGTCGAGGCGGGAATAAGAGACCCTCGCACACGCTTTGACGTCACTCTCACCTTTGGGAGCCTTTTCCCCACCGTTCGCTGACACACGGCACGCTGAAAAGGCGCTTGCCTTCTCCGAACACAGTCATCTATATGTAGACACGTACCGGATACATCGAGGAGATTCATCGATGACGCGTTCCAGCCGCTCACCCATCGCGCGCGCCGCGGCCACGCGTGCGGCCTTCTATGCCGCCATGGCCGCCATGGCCGCCAGTGCCGCCATTGCGATCTCCGCTGCTCCCGCGCGCGCGCAAGCGCTCAGCTCCGCTGTGGGTGTCGGCATCGCGAGTGGCAGCGCCTTCGCGGGCCCGTCGGCGAGCGCGCTGCTGCTGCAGCCCTCGATTCGCTGGGATCATCCGAGCACGAGCGTCGACGCGCAGGCGAGCTGGCTCGCAGGCCCCAACGCGCGCGTGGACGGCGACGCAGCGGTCCGCGCGCACTACTTCTCCCCCGTCTACAAGCATCTGCGCCTCGACGTAGCGGGTGCGGCCGAGCGCACGGCGGGGCCCGACGTCACGGAGTCGTCGAACGCGCTCGAGGGCGACGCGAATCTCTCGTTCGCGTACGGCGTCGGTGGAGTCTGGGTAAGCGGCGGACAGCGCGAGAGCGCGGCGCGCACACTCCCGACGCAGCTGCGAATGTTCGGCGCCGGCGGCTGGCGGCGCATCGGCAGCGCGGTGTTCTCTGCGTCCGTCACCACGAACAGAACCGGTAGCAGTAATGGTCTTCGCGGCGGCGCCAGTCCCGGCAGCGACTCGCTCGGCAACGTCATCGACACGAGCTCGCGCACGAGCAGCGTGGCGCGGCAGTACGCGGATCTCGAGAGCAGCGTGTACTGGTCGCACGGCGCACTCGCGCTCGACGGGCTGCTCGGCACGCGCGTGACCACGTCGTACGGGCAGCGCGCAACTTGGGGACGGGCGCAGGCCAGCTGGGCGCTCTACCAGCAGTTCGCGCTCGTCGCCGCCGGCGGCACGCGTGCGCCCGAGCCGGCGATCGGGCGCGTAGGCGGAAATTTCTTCTCGCTCGGCGTACGGCTCGCGAGCGCGCCGTGGATCGCGCACGCGTTGCACCACGGCGCTCGCTCGAGCGCGAGCTCGTTCGGCGTGCGCGCGGACGGCACGACGCGCATCATCTACGTTCGCGCGCCCGCGGCGCGCACGATCGAGCTAATGGCGGACTTCACCGACTGGCAGCCGCGAATGATGCGCCACGTCGCCAACGACGAGTGGGAGCTCGCTCTCCACGTCGCGCCCGGCTCGCATCGCCTCAACATCCGCGTGGACGGCGGCGAGTGGAGCACGCCGCCCGGCGCCGGTACCGTACAGGATGAGTTCAACGGCCTCGTTGGGCTCGTGGTGATTCCGTAACGATCATTCCGGCGCTCGAGGCCGATAGTGACGCCGTGCTCGATGCCAGGGTCTCGCCTTGTGTGGAGCTTTCTGACGGCGCGCTCGTGGACATCGTTCTCAAGGGCGACTCGGAAGCGTACGCAATGCTCGTTGTCCGATACAGGGATCGATACGCGCGATTCGCGCTGCAC
>PLMM01000132.1 GCA_003142495.1 Gemmatimonadota bacterium
TTCCCGATCTGCTCGTGAACAACGCCGGGATCTTCATCCCCAAGCCGCTGCACGTGCTCACGAACGATGAGTTCGAACGCATGATGCAGATCAATCTCATCGCGCCCTTTTTTCTCCTGCGGGCCATCCTGCCAAGCTGGAGGGAGCGGAAACGCGGTCACCTGATCACGCTCGGCTCGATAGCCGATCGCACGATCTTCGCGGACAACGGCGGCTACTCGGCGTCCAAGTTCGGGATTCGCGCGATGCACGAGGCGCTCAGGGCCGAGACGAAGGGGATGGGGGTGCGGACGACGCTGGTGTCGCCGGGCGCGGTCAACACGTCGATCTGGGAGACGATGACGCTGCCCGCGGAGAATCGCTTTCCGCCGCGCGACAAGATGCTCGCGGCNNGATGCGGTGGCTGAGGCGGTGGTGTGGGCGGCCATGCGACCCGCGAACGTGAACATCGACGAGCTTCGCATCACGGCGTCGTAGGGGGATCGGATCTTTCTCGAGCTGGTGGACTCGCTTCGTTGCGTGCGCGCGCACGAGGACGGCTGGCTGGTGGCGAGCGCGGATGAGCTGGTGGACCGGCACATCGTGCGCGGCGAGCTCGGATGCCCGGTGTGCGGCACGCGCTATCCGGTGCGCGAGGGCGTGGTGGATTTCGCTTCCGGTTCATCGGCGCCGCGCGCGTACGCGGCGCTCGAGGGAATGGCGGTGCGCGCGGCCGCGCTGCTCGGGCTCACGGAGCCTGGCGGGATGGTGGTGCTCGCTGGCGAGTGGAGCGCGGCGGCGAGCGAGATGCTCGAGATGACGGAGAACGTGCAGCTGCTGGCGCTCGACTACGNNCGTAGTCGAGCGCCAGCAGCTGCTGGCGCTCGACTACGCGCGCGGGCTGCGGAGTGGCGCCGCGCTATCGCTCGCGCTCATCGCTGACGTGCTTCCGCTGGCTGCGTCTTCTGCGCGTGGGGTAGCGCTCGACACGGCGCACGCGACTCCCGCACTTCTACAGGGCGCTGCACGCGCGTTGATTGCGGGGGGAAGGCTCATCGCTCCTTCTACCGCTGCGGTGCCCGACTCGCTGCAGGAGCTCGCCCGCGATGACGAGCACTGGGTGGCGACGACGAGCGCGCAGACGAACGTCTCCGCACCGGTAACTATCGGCGTGCGACGCTAGGCGCTACGCCCCTCCGCGCGACTCCTCCGCCGTGTACGCCGCATCGATGAGCGCGCGGAACTTCCGATCCACCGTGCGCCGCTTGACCTTGAGCGTCGGCGTCAGCTCGCCGCTGTCGATCGTGAAGTCCTGCTCGAGCAGCACCACCTTCTTCGGCTTCTCGAACGGCGCAAACTTCTCGAGCTCGCCGAACACCTCGCGCTGCATTTTCGCCTTCACGAGCGCATTCGCCAGCAGATCGCGATGATCCTTGAAGGAGATGCTCTTGTGCTCCGCCCAGCGCACGAGCTGATCGAAGTTCGGCACCACCAGGATCAGCGGAAATTTTCGCCGGTCACCGATCATCACCGCCTGCACCACGAACTTGTTCGCCTTCACCGCATTCTCGATCGGCTGCGGCGCGATGTTCTTCCCGCCCGCGGTCACGATGATGTCCTTCTTGCGATCGGTGATGCGGAGCAGCCCATCCTGAAGCGTGCCGATGTCGCCCGTATAAAACCATCCGTCGGCGTCGATCACCTCGGCCGTCGCCTCGGGATGGTTGAAATACCCCTTCATCACGTGCGGGCCCCGCGTGAGTATCTCGCCGTCCGCCGCGATCTTCACCTCCACTCCCGGAATCGGCGCACCGACCGTCCCGATCGTGAGTCGCTTGGGCGTGTTCACCGCGATCACCGGCGACGTTTCCGTGAGCCCGTACCCCTCGAGGATCTTGAGCCCCGCCGCGAAGAAAAATCTGTTGATCTCCGGCGACAGCGGCGCGCCACCCGACACGAAGAAGCGGAGCCGGCCGCCCACCGCCGCACGCACCTTCACGAACACGAGCTTGTCGGCGATGCGATGTTCGAGCGCGAGGAGCATCCCGGGCTCCCTGCCCGCGATCACGACGTCCGTCCATCGCTCGCCCACCGCGCGCGCCCAGAGAAAGATCGCGCGCTTCGCTCCGCCGGCGCGCATCGCGGTGTCCGTGATGCGGTCGTGAATCTTCTCGTAGATACGGGGCACGGAGACGACGATCGTTGGCCGCACCTCCTGCATGTTCTGCGCGATCGTGTCCATCGTCTCGACGTACGCGATCGAGACACCCGCCGCGAACATCAGGTAGTCCACCATTCGCTCGAAAATGTGCGAGAGCGGGAGAAAGCTCAGCGAGCTGTCTGCCGGAGTCATCTCGAGCAGATCGATCACCGCCGACACGTTCGACGCGATGTTGCCGTGCGTCAGCATCGCCCCCTTCGGCTCGCCCGTCGTTCCCGAGGTGTAGATGATCGTCGCGATCTGATCGGGCTTGATCGCGAGCGCCGCCGCGCGCAACTGCGTCGCGGCATCCGAAGTCATCAGCGCGGCGCCCTTCGCCTCGAGTGCCGCGAGACGAATCGCGCCGCCCGTCGCGGCATCGTCGTCGAACACGATGATGTGCTGCAGCGCGGGAAGCTCGCGCTTCACCTGCGCGATTTTCTCCGCTTGCGCCTTCGTCGACACGAAGATCGCAACCGCGCCCGAGTCCCTCAGAATGTACGCGATCTGCTCGGCCGGCAGCGTCGGGTAGATCGGCACATCCGCCATCCCGCTCATGAGGCACGCGTAGTCCGCGATCGCCCACTCGGGGCGATTCTCCGAGAGGATCGCGACGCGATTGCCGGCGGGAACGCCGAGCGCTTTCAATCCGAAGGCGACGTGCCGAACGCGATCGGCGAGCGTGCGGTGCGAGATCGGCTGATAGACGCCGCCGACTTTCGTCTGCAGCGCATCCGGCAGATCGTGCTCTTCGACCGCCTCGATGAACAGCTGGGAGAGAGTGGCAGGATGTTGCGCCATGGCTTCCCTACGGAATGTTGACGAGCACCTTGAATCGCAACGGGCTTCCCGGAACCACGGTGTGGTCCGGATAAAATGCTCGTGCCTCGACGACGACCGTATCGTCGAAGGGATGCGCAAAGGCCGAGACGCGCAGGAAGCGCGTTGCCGTGCCGGGAACGCCGGAGATCCCGACCCCGGTGGTATCGACGAGCGAGAACTTCCGATTGTCGTCCGACAGCAGCACGCGCGTTGAGTCCTGGTCGTTGAGACCAGCAGGATAGACGAAGCGGTACTCTATTCGCCAATGATCGACCGGGATCGCGGCGGCCGATAGTCGCACGGACAACGCGAACAGCGTGTCCGTTCGCACGGAAGTGAAGTCAAGCGTGTCGTTCAGGTGCGTGATGCTCAAGAACAGATCCGGCCTGGACACCACGAAGAGCGTCTCGGGAGGCGACTGCAGCCCGCTCGTCTGCGCGACGACGCGCGCGAAGCCCGTGTCGCTCGCGGTGACGTGCCCCGTTACCGGGTCGATGCTCACGATCGTCGAGGTATCGGCGTGCTGATAGCGCACTGGCGCATCCGGAATCGTGTCGCCGGCCGAATTGAACACGATCGCGTGCAGCGAGTCGATGTTGCCGAGCGTGTCGTGCAGCTGGTCGTTTACAAGCATCGAGGGCAGCTGCGGTGGATTGAACTGAATCGACAGCGGCGTATTCGGTCCCGACTTCGTATCGCCGCACGCCGCCGCCACCGCAACGACCATTGCCAGCGCCGCCACCCACCGCGCGCGCTCTCTCACGTGAATCGCTCGGCGAGCACCGTTGCGAGGTTCACGAACGCCTGCGACGCAGGGTCCGCGGGATCGCGCAGCACCACCGGCTGCCCCGCAGCGAATGCCTCCGATGCCGCCGCGCTGCGCGGGATCGTGATATCGAAGACCATGTCGCGCGGCAGATGCGCGCGCAGATACTCGGTGACGCGCTGGCAGCCGACGCTCGCGGGATCGTACATCGTGAGCACGATGCCATCGAGCGTCAGCTCCTCATTCGTCGCGGCGATCTCCTGGATGCCGCGCAGCATCTGCGGCGTCGTCTGCAGCGCGAGCGGCTCGCACTGGAGCGGGATGATCACGTGCTGGCTCAGCTCGAGCACGCGGCGCGGAATGGCACCGAGCCCCGGCGGCGTGTCCACGATCACCACCTCGCAGCGCTCGCGCGCGATCGCGATCATGTCGCGAAGCAGCGTGCTCGACTCGATGGTGTGGTTGTACTCGATGTGGCTGCTCTCGGTGCTCACGCTGCCGGCGAGAATCACGCGCAGCCAGGGAAGGGCGGTGGGGAGGATCACTTCGCGCAACGGCCGCGCGCCACTCAGAAAATCGGAGATCCCGTACGGAGCCTCACCGCGCCTCAGCCCCACTCCGTATCGCACTGCGCCCTGTGGATCCGTATCGATGAGCAGTGTCTTCAATCCGCGCCGCGCGAACGCGGCCGCCAGATTCACCGCTGTCGTCGTTTTGCCGACGCCACCCTTCTGGCTGACGATGGCGAGCACATGTCCCACGCGCTATTCCGGCTCCACGAGCGGCGCGGCATTCGTGCCGGACCGAAGCTGCTCGAGTGCAAGGCGTGCATGGCTCACCCATCGCTCAGCCTCGACACTGCTCGGCGCGTGCGCGAGGAACGAATGCAGATGCTCTTCCGCGCCCGTGAGGTCGCCGCGCTTGAGGAGCAGGAACGCGAGCCCGTAGTGTGCGCCACTCAGCTCGGGATCGAGATCGAGCGCGCGGCGATAGCAGCGCAGCGCGTCCTCGAGACGTCCCGTCTTCGAGAACGCAATCGCCATGTTCTGGAGAATGCGCGGATCGCTCGGCCTGTCGCGCAGCGCGAGCCGATACGAGGTGAGTGCAGCGTCGTAGTCGCCCTGCCGCTCGAGCGTGAGCGCTTCGTTCAGATAGTCGAGTCGCTGCGGCTTGGGCGCTGCGTGGGCACTACCGCCGGTGAGCCGGCGCCACCAGGACATGCGTTTGGAGGCGCCGGCTCACCGG
>PLMM01000188.1 GCA_003142495.1 Gemmatimonadota bacterium
ACGAGCTACAAGAGCTTTCGTGTGCAACTCCATCGTCTCGCGAAAGCTCTTGTAGCTCGTCGCCTTCGTGCGCGTGTACGATTGCGTGAGCGCCTTGATCGGCTCCTGCATCAGCCGCACGCTGATCCACTTGCCGCCCTCCGCGCGAACGATCGGTCCGTGCAAGGTCCGATACACCGTGAACTTCTTCGACGCGAGGCCGGTGGGTGTGCGATACGGCACCTCGATCGTGTACGCCGTCATTGGCCGCATCTCGGTGCCGTACTTGTAGAAGACGCTGTCGCCCTTCCGCTCGATCGTCTCCGCATATTCATCGACCACGTCCGCCCCGCTCGACGTGTGCATCCACCCCGCACGTGCGTTGAAGCCCTGATAGACGAAGAACTGTCCCCACGTCGACGCGCCGTACGCGTTCAGCCCTTCGTCGCTCGTCATCTGCAGCTCNNGTGTGCGGATTGATCAGCAGCAGCGCGTGATGATCCGCCGTGTTCGACGGCGCGATCGCCATCCCGTTCGAGCCGGTCGGCTCCGCGAAACGAAATGGCGCAAGCGCGAACGCGCGCGCACCCGACGAATCTCCGTAGAAGGCCTGCAGGCTCGGCAGCGACACCTTCTCGATGTCCCCGCCAATGCTCCCCTCCGTGAAGGAGAGCGCCATCCACGGCTCGAAGTGCGTGATCACGCGCGCCTTGACCGCCGGATGCTTGTAGAGGTAGAAGTTCAACCCATCGGCCCACGCGACCATCAGCGTCTTGAGCCACTCCGGGCTCGCTGCGTATTCGGCCTGCAGCGTATCCGGGTTGATGAAGAGCTTCATGCGCAGATCGCGGTAGATGGCGCTCTCCCCCTCCGCCTCGGCGAGCCTCCCCATCGCGTTGATGTAGTTCGTCTCCACGCGCTTGAAGTCATCCTCGGATTGCGCGTACACCATTCCGAACACGGCGTCCGCATCGGTCTTGCCGTGGATGTGCGGAATCCCCCAGTCGTCGCGCACGATGGTGACGTTGGCTGCCTGCGCCTCCCAGCGCGCGGCGTCGGGATTCGACGTGGACTGGTGCGCGCAGGCGAGTGAGGTGACGGCGACGAGGAGAACAAACTTCTTCATTGTGATTTGGCTGTGATGATGGTGCGAACGCGACGGCCGTGACGCCGTAGCAGATAGTTCACGAAGTCGCCGACGATCTCGCTCGGCTTGCCCGACCCGCGCGTGATGACACGCGCGCTGAGCACTGAGGACTGCGGATGCCACTCGATGTTGAGTACGCCCGGTGTCTCGCCAGCGCTGCGCACCTTCATCCATCCGGGTGCGCGCCCGGGCTGCTTCTCGCGCACCATCTCGAGCTGGTGACTCGCGAGCTTCGCATCGTTCGCGATCGCCTCGCGAAGGCTCTCGCCCTTCGTGCACAGGGCGTGAATGAGAATCTGCATGGATCGTCCTCCCGGAGCGTGGCCGGCGCGATTCGTTCGCCGCCGGTGCCCTTCAATCGTGCGCCAATGATCGCCGATTGCGCTAGAGAAGGGTGGGATTGTCGCGCCAGACGGCGTGGTTGAGCGCCATCGCGACGCCGAGCCAGATGAGATATGGGACCATGAGAATCCCGGCGATCGGCTCGATGCGAGTGAAGAGCAGGGCGGTGACGACGACCACGAGGAAGAGGAGCAGCACTTCCGCGAAGGCGAGCGCACCTTTCCGGAAGGCGAAGAAGAGCCATGTCCAGAGCGCGTTGAGCGCGAGCTGCAATACGAAGAGGGAGAGCGCGATCCGCGCTCCGCCGCTCCATCCCTGCGCGCGCCAGACGAACCACGCGGCGACGCCCATCAGAAAGTAGAGCACCGTCCACACCGGGCCGAAGGCGCGCGGCGGCGGCGCCCACGATGGCCTCGTGAGCAACACGTAGAACGCTCGCCCGCGCATCGACGCGATGCCGCCGACGGCGCCGGCCGCGTAGCAGCCGAGTATCCAGAGGGCGAGCGAGATCCAGTCGTGCGATGCGAGGTGCACGTGCGGCGCTCCGTGTTGCGAGTTAGTGCAATCGAGGATCGGATCGCTTCACTGTGAAAGCAGTCGCGGACGATACACCGTCACCGCGGATCCTTCCGCAATGAACGCGGACGCCGGCTGCGCGGCGAGAGTGCGCGCGAACGACGAGCCGTAGAGGCGCGGGACGTCCGCGTCGAGCAGCGGGTCGCTCGCGCGCCATACGCGCCAGCGCGGATGGCTCACCTCGTACTCCACGGTGCTCCCGTCGCGCTGGCGCGTGTAGCCCCAGTAGTGCTCGGTGACGAACGCCTCCTCAGATGCCGGATCGGGCATTTGTGCCTCGCCGACCGACGCCGCGGAGAGCCCCTGCCAGCGCGATCCCATCTTCCAGCCGTACGACACGAGTCCCGGTGTCTCGACCGGCTTTGCCGGCGCCGTGCTCCGCATGCGCACGGCGAGATACGGCTCGTTGTACGCGAGGCGCGCGGTGAGCGCGATCGCCAGGCGCGGAACGAGCTCACGCACGAACACGACGCCGCGATGCACCTCGCCATCTGCCGTCCTGTGGCGAACGTAGAAGCGGAGATTGACCTCCTCGAAGTTCCCGTGCAGCGGGATCGGTATGCCGAGCAGCCGCGTGCGAAGGAAGCGAAAGCCGACGACGCTCGCGATCGCGCGCCCATTCCAAAGATCGAGCTCCGTGTGCCGAGGCACGAGCGCGTGCAGCACAGCGGGGTCGACGTCGTAGTTCAGCATCACCAGATAGCGCCACTCCGCCGTCAGAAAGGCGAGGCGCTTCGTGTTGCTCATCGACCCGCTATTTCGCGACGTGCCACGCGCCGAGGAGTTGGCGGACGAGCACGAGCTGCCCGGTGTGATACGAGAGATGATCCTGCGCGAGGAGCAGCTCGCGCAGGTACGTCTGCCCATCGCCGTGCGGAATCGTGGCGAAGAGATCCGTGTGCCGGTCGTGCGCGAGCGCGCGCAGGGCATCGCGGTCCGCGTTGAAGGCGGCGACGCTCTTCTTCCACGCGTCTGCGCCCGGTGGCGCGGCGCTCTTCGGCCAATAGTCGTCCGGCCACTTCATCTCCTTGTAGTCGGGATTCCGGCAGAAATCCAGAATGTCGTGCTGCGTCACTCGCAGATGCTCGAGCAGCTCCCATGGCGAGTGCTTGAGCCCCGCCGGTCGTTTTCCCTGCAGCGCGAGATCGAGATCGGCCATCGCGGCGTCGGCGGTGGCGTGCGCGTCGCCGAAGTCGACGAATTTGGCGAGCTGGTCGCGAAGAGCTTGCGTGTGAGGCATGGCTACCGTTGGGAGAGAGTCACGCGGGACGCGAGCGCCCCGTCACTACGAGTGTAACGATGAACGCCACACAGGCGACGGCGGGTCCATAGACGAAGGCGCCGGTCATCGCGGCCTCCGTCGTACGGTCGCTCGCGCCGGAGAACGTGCTCACCAGCCACCCTCCGCCGAAGGCGCCCACGAGATATCCGGCGACGGCGGCGAGAAATGAAAGTCCGATTCGCTTCAGCATGTACTGCTCCAGGTAGCCGCAGCCAGCCTCCGGCCGGTTGATCCTGTGACACGAGCTCGGTAGCGAGTCAAGGCGAATCTATCGTGCGCCGTCGGGAAGGGCAGTCCATCGGTGAAAGGCGCGCCTCGAATCACGCCTTCGTCGCCGGGCGCCCGCTACCGGGTGCGCTCTTCACGCCCAGCCACGCGAGCATCGCCGCCCCCAGCAGCAGCGCGCTCGACGCCACGCTCGACGCGTGCAACCCGCCTACGATGTGCTCGCGCCCCCTCCCGACCAGCGCGCCGAAGATCGCGACACCGATCGCGCCGCCCGCCTGCCGCGCCGTGTTCAGCAGCGCCGCCACCGTTCCCGCCCACTTCCTGTCGACCGCCGCGAGCGTCGCCGTCGTCATCGCGGGAACGGCGAGCCCCATTCCGCCAGGGATGAGAATGAACGCGACGATCATGCTCGAGTAGCGGCTGGTCGCGCCGAGCAGCAGGAGCAGCGCGAACCCCGTCGCCCCGACGATCGCGCCGATGACCATCGGGGTGCGCGGGCCCGCTCGCCCGGTGAGCCAGCCGCTCACCAGATTGGCAACGATGAACGTCGCCGTGAGCGGCAGATACGCGACGCCCGCCTGGATCGCGGAGTAGCCGAGCAGCTGCTGGAGATAGAGGCTGATGATGAAGATGATTCCGTAGTACGTCAGGTTCACGATCGTGCCGAAGGCGATGAGCGGCGTGAGTGCCGCGCCGCGAAACATCTCGGGTGGCACCATCGGCGAGTGCGAGCGCCGCTCGGCGACGACGAAGCCCCAGCCGCACACGATCGCGAGCGCGCCGCCTACGAGCACAATCGGATGCGTCGCGCCGAGCGGGCGCGCCTCGATCACCGCGCCGATCAGCCCCGTGAGTGCGAGGATCGCGAGCGCCTGCCCGCGCGGATCGAGGCGGCGCGCATCAGCGTGTTTTACGGTGTCGGGGACGCGCGCCGCCATCACCAACCCGATCGCGCAGATCGGAATGTTGACGAGGAAGATGCTGCGCCAGCCGAGCGTGCCAAGGAGCAGCCCACCAACCAGCGGCCCGGCGGCAATCGCCGCGCCGCTCGCGGCCGTCCAGAGTCCGACGGAGCGAGCGCGCACCTTATCGTCGTGCCCGGCGGCGTGATTGAGCAGCGCAAGCGACGTCGGGACCAGCAGCGCCGCGCCCACGCCTTGAATCGCGCGACCCGCGATCAATGCCGCCCCCGTTGGCGCGAGCCCGCACGCGATCGACGCCACCGCAAAGAGCGCGAAGCCGAACATGAAGAGTCGCTTCGATCCGAAGCGATCACCGAGGCTGCCCGCCGACAGCAGCAGCACCGCGAACGCAAGCGCGTACGCGTCCACCACCCACTGCAGTACCTCGACGCCCGCGTGCAGCTCCGTCGCGATGCGCGGCAGCGCGACGTTGACGACAGTGACGTCGAGCTGCACGACCACGAAGCCGAGACTCGTCGCGGCGATCACCCAGGACAGTGGAACGCTGCGGTCTCGCGATGCGACGGTGATCAATTCCGCACGGCCGGCCGGTCAGGGATCACTCCTCGCACTTCTCCAGCATGCTCCGCGGAACGAAGGTCGCGACGGGGGTGCCGTCGTTTTCGAGCAGGTCGAGCAGATCGGTCTTGTGTCCGAGCTTGTCCTCCGACGCCTCGGCCTTGTAGCACTCTCCTTCCTTCGCTCGCTGCATCTCGTGCTCAGTCAGCCCAGCGCGCATGCGATACGTATTTCCCGGCATCACGAGTCTCCTTTTTGGATATCACCCAATATCGCTCGGCTACGGCCGGATGGTACCTCCGGCTGCGCGCGAAATGGAACGTGATGTCGAACATCCAACCGGGGGAGCATCAGCGCGACGAACATGCGCACGCCCAGGGGCGGCGGGCCGCCAGCGGTAGGCCAGCGACGACTCCCGTGGGCTAGACGCCCTACGAGTCGCGCAGCGCGACGAGCGGACCAACCCGCGCTGCGCGCCTCGCTGGTACGTAGCCGGCGAGCGCCGCGCTCGCGCCGAGCACTATCAGCGCGATCAGGATCGACGGCCAATCGAGCAGCCCGACTTGATAGAGCTGGTGCTGCACGAGCTTCATCGCGGCCAGCGCCGCCGGCATCCCGATGATCACGCCGCCGACGACGAGCAGCATCGCCTCGCCGAGCACGAGCCGCATCACATCGCCAGGCTCGGCGCCGAGCGCCATGCGGAGCCCGAACTCACTCGTGCGCCGCGCCGTGGCGTACGTCATCACGCCGTAGAGGCCGAGCGCCGCGAGCGCGAGCGCGAGGGTGCCGAACACGCTGACGACGCGCGACACGAGCCTGTCCTGCGCGATCGACTCATCGACCAGCGCCGAGAGTGGTTGCACGCGCAGGACCAGCAATGGATCAGCGGCGCTCAGCGCGCGCCGAATCGGCTCGGCCATGCGCGCGGCGTCTCCTGCCGCACGAACTTCGACGGCAAATTGTCCGGGTGGCTCACGTATTTGCGCCGTTGGGAAGTACACGCGGCGGGAGCGCTTGGCGCGCAGATCCCGCTCTTCGACGTCCGAAACGACGCCGACGATCTCGAAGGTGGAGCTGTCGGATGTCACGTGCGAGCCCAAAGCGCTGTGGTGCGGAAAGAAGTAGCGCGCGGCCGTTGCGTTGAGCACCGCTACCTTGGGGCCAGCCTTGTCGTCGCGCGCCTCGAAGTCGCGGCCCTCTTCGAGATGCGCGCCGATCGCGTGAAAATACGCAGGACCGACATCGTCGTAGGCGATCGTGCTGTCCGCGTCGCTTTGCGCGGAAAATCCCTCGACCTGCATTGTTGTCTCCGACTCGGTTCCGGTGAAGATGCCATTCTCGGAAGTGCTCGCGGCGACGACGCCGGGAACCTGCGCGGCTCGACCCGCGAGATCGGCCATCAGGGAGGTCAGTCGCACGTCCTTGTAGCCGGCGCGCTGCGCGTCGACCTCGATCAGGACGAGCTGATCGCGCGCGACGCCGATATCGGTGCTCTGCAGGCGCTGCATGCTGCGGACGAGCATCCCTGTGCCCACGAGCAGCAGCACCGACAACGCAACCTGCGCCACCACGAGCATCTTGCCGAGCCCGAATTTCCCGGTGCCGCGCTCGGCGCTCGAAACGCCGCGCCCCTGCGCGCGCAGTGCCTCCGCGAGCTGCACGCGCGTGGCGCGAAGTGCGGGCACGAGGCCGAAGAGAATCGCCGTGGCGAGGGAGACGGCCGCCGTGAACGCCACGACGCGCCCATCGAGTCGTGTTTCGATGTCCGCGCCGCCCGTGAGCGCGGTGAGGGCCGAGCTTCCCCAAATCGCGAGCAACACTCCGAGCGATCCTCCCACGACAGCGAGAATCAGGCTCTCGGTGAGGAGCTGCTGCACCAGTCGCAGCCTGTTCGCTCCGAGCGCCATGCGCACGCTCATCTCTCGTCCGCGCGCCGACGCGCGCGCGAGCATCAGATTCGCGAGATTCGCGCACACGATGAGCAGCACCACGCTCACCGCCGCCATGAGAATGAAGAGCGGCGCGGCAAAGAGGCGGCGATAGTATGAGAAGCCGCGCGCCCCCATCTCGACCTGCACGGGACTCTCGCGGATGTCATTCTGAATTCTCACCCGTTCCGGCGCCGTGGCGTGATCGAGGTGCGAGCGATTGATGATCCCCGTGACCTCGCTCCGTGCCTGCGCGAGCGAGATGCCGGGCGCGAGCCGGCCCATCATCTGGATCCAGCTGATACTGCGATCGGTGAGCATCGGCGAGTTCGGCATCAGTGCCGGCTGCTCCATGATCGGAATCCAGATCTCGATCGGCTGGCCGACGATGTCTCCCTTGAACGCGGCGGATGCGACGCCGACGATCGTCAATGGCACGCCGTTAATCAGGATCGAGCGCCCAACCGCCGTGCGGTCTCCACCGAAGCGCTTGATCCAATATCCGTAGCTGAGTACGACCACCGGCGCGCCCGCGGGCACCTGATCTTCGTCCGGCGAAAATGTGCGGCCGAGCGCGGCGGGGAGCTGCAGGACGGTGAAGTAGTTCGCCGAGACGAATCGCCCACGCGGATGCTCGGCTTCCTTCTGCCCCGGCTCGGCGAGAAGATCCAGCCTGCTCGTGCGCCCCGTCGCGTAGACGCCGCTGAGCGACTTGCTTTGCGTGCGCACGTCCGCGTACACCGGGAACGACGCAATGTCGTTGCGCACGCTGCCCTCGGAGAGCCCTCCGGTTCGCGACGCGCTTCCGATGGTGACGAGCTGCTCCGGATGCGGCACGGGCAGCGTCCGCAGCACGAGCGCGTTGATGAGCGTGAACGTCGACGTGTTCGCGCCGATCCCGAGTGCGAGGGTGAGCAGCACGACCGCGGTGAAGCCGGCGTTCTGCCGCATCGTGCGCAGCGCGTACGTGATGTCCTGGCGCAGGTCGCTCAGATAGTTGGTGCGTCGCATGGCGCGTTCCCGTTGATAGTCGATGTCGAGGCAGCTGTTGCGAACCCTGCTCATGTCGCCAAAGCGCTCCAGCGCCTTGGCGCGCGCGGCGTCGGGAGCGAAGCCCGCGGCCACGAGCTTCTGCGTGCGCATGGCGATGTGGAAGTCGAGCTCCTGGTCGATGTCGCGCTCGAGATGGCTGGCGCCGACGCCGATGCGGAATACGCGAGTCCAGCCGCCGCGCTCAGTCACGCGGTGCGCGGAGAGCCGCTGGCATGGAGCGCGCGCGATGCGGCCTCGACGAATTGCTGCCACGCGGAGAGGCCGATCTTGAGCTGTCCGCGCCCCGNNGGGTAGAGCGTGCCCTCGCCGACGAGGAGCGTCTCTCCGGTTGCCTGCTCGATCCAGTCGGCAACGCCGTAGCCGTGCCGCGGTCCCCAGGTCAACGCCTTGAGGATCAACAGGTCCAGCGTGCCGCGCATGAGTCCTACATCGATGTCGCTCATTGTCTCCGCCGTGCAGTGATGGGAAGGAGCATATCGTCCTTCCCATCGCCACACAAGGGGAGCGTCTTTCGCTTACATCTTTCGCGCGTAGTTACACGATCCGGATCACCAGATCTTCACGCGATCCGCCGGCGCGAGATACATCTTGTCGCCCGGCTTCACGTTGAACGTCGTCTCGAACACATCGTTGTTCACGAGCGGCACGAGCGCGCGATAGTCGCCGGGCGAGTGCGGATTCGTGAGGAGCTGTTGGCGCAGCGCGTCGTCGCGAATCTTGCCGCGCCAGATCTGCGCGAAGCCCATGAAGAAGCGCTGGTCGCCGCTCAGTCCATCGATCACCGGCGCCTCCTTGCCGTTGAGCGAGATGCGATACGCGCGATACGCCTGCGCGAGTCCGCTCAGGTCGCCGATGTTCTCGCCCATCGTGAGCTTGCCGTTGATGTGCA
>PLMM01000182.1:0-258 GCA_003142495.1 Gemmatimonadota bacterium
GCGACCAGCATCAGCAGCGTCGAGCGCGGAAGATGAAAATTCGTGATGAGTTTGTCTACGCCGCGAAACGTATAGGGAGGGCGCACGAACAGCCGCGTCTCCCCCCGCGCCTCGGCGAACGTTCCGTCCGCGCGAACGGCACTCTCGAGTGCCCGCGCGCTCGTGGTGCCCAGCGCCCAGATCTTGTTGCCGGTCTCGCGGATATGGTTGAGCGTCCGCGCGCTCTCCGCCGAGAGCTCGTAGCGCTCCTCGTGCATC
>PLMM01000182.1:271-18672 GCA_003142495.1 Gemmatimonadota bacterium
CGGCGTGAAGTGCAGCCCGGCCGTCGGCGCCGCCACTGACCCATTCTCCCGCGCGTACACCGTCTGGTATCGCTCCGCATCCGCGGCCGTGTCCGCGCGCGCGATGTACGGCGGCAGCGGGATGTGCCCGTGCCGCTCGATCGCCGCAGCGACATCGCCCTCGACGTGCAGCCGCACGATGCGCGTCCGCCGCTCCGTGAGCGACACGATCTCCACATCGAACCCATCGGCTATCCGCACCGAGCGGCCGGGGCGCAGCTTGCCGCCCGGGCTCACCATCGCCTCCCACGTTCCGTTCGCGAGACGGCGCAGCAGGAGAATCTCCGCCGCCGCACCGGAGTCGCGCGTGCCGAGCAGCCGCGCGCGCATCACCTTCGTGGTGTTGAGCACGAGCGCATCGCCCGGCGCGATGATCGTCGCGAGCTCCGAGAACATCCGATGCGCGATCGCGCCGGTCGCGCGATGGACGGTGAGCAGCCGGCTCGCGTCGCGCTGCGGCAGCGGAAGCTGCGCGATCTGCGCGGGCGGAAGGTCGAAGTCGTAGTCGGACGTACGCGTCCCGCGCACATGCGCGTCCGGCGCGGTCACTCCACGATCGTCAGCGGCCGCTCTCGTGACACGTGGCGGTGATTGGTTTTATCCGTGACCTCGACGGCGATCAGATAGTTGCCGGGCGACGCGTCGCCGAGATCGAGCGTGACGTAGTCGACGGCAGTAGCGCGCCCCGATGCCTGCCTCGGGAAGGTGAGCGAGATGTGATCGCTTCCGCTGCCCGACATGCCGATGGCACTCTTCACTCCGCCGACGATCTTCGCGGCCAGGGCGCCGAGCCCGCCACCCTTCCCGCGCTTGAGCGTAATCGTGACGTCGTACGACGCTACGCCATTCGCTGCCTTCTGCAGATCGTACGTCTCCCAGAGCATCGCGAACGATTTTCCGCGATGCACGCGCCCCACGCTCGGCGCAATCGTGAAGTCGGACCACCGCTCGGGCGCGCCGCCGGTGGGCGACACCGAGTCGGCGACGAGGATGTCGCTCATGCCGAAGCCGCCAGCGGGAAGCAGCTCGACGCGGCTCGCCGAGCGGGCGCCGCGGCCGGCGTCCGGCTGCAGCGCTTCCACGCGATAGAGGAACGTTCCCGCCTGCAGTCGCAATCGCCACGATTGCATCTGCTTCACCTCGGGGTGCGCGAAGTCGATCGTCTCGTGCAACGTCGACGCGTACACGGGCTTCGCTCGCCAGGTGAACGCCTCGAGATTCACGTCGAGCGCTCCCTTCGCGAGATCGACATCCTCCACCATGCGCTTCACGGGAAGCTCGGCCGCGAAGTAGATGTCGGACGAATCATTGGCGGCCCGGAAGCGCGCGAGACTCACGTTGATGGTGTCGGCGAGCGGTTTGGCGCCCGCGTTCGTCCACGCCACCGGCACGGTGTCGCGCAGCTTCGAGGTCTCGCGCGCGTCGTCCGGATCGAGCGTCGCGACGCCATACGTCGGGAGCTGGCGGAAGAGGAAGGTCTCGTCCGTGCTGTACCACCAGAGGATGCGGATGCGATGCTCGCCCTGCTTGAGCGCGTCCGGCGGAAAGGAGATGACCGCCGGCGGCGGCCCGTAGCGCACGTACACGTCGCCGCGATCGGTGTCCACGCCGTGAATTCCGAATTCCTCCACCGAGAAGCGCAGCTCGGCGAACACCACGCGGCTCAGGAACTCGTTCCGCCCCTCGTTCTCCGTGGTAGCCCATAGCGGATCCGCCATCAGCCAGTACATCCGCTCGTCGTTCTCGAGCTCGGACGTGGGAAGGCGGTTGCGGCTCAAGCTGTCTTTCGGCGTCACGATGCGCGAGAGATTCGTGAATCGCGCGCGCTCGACCGGCGTCAGATAGGTGAGCGCGCTGTCGAAGGCGAGGCTCGACTGATGTTCGTCGCCCAGCCTGTGCGAGCCGAGTCCGAGGCTGAGCCACGCCCACCCGTCGGTGTGATCGTCGATGAGTCGCACGCGCGCGAGATGCTCGAGCTCCACCCACCGCTGCCTGTCGATGAGTGCGCGATAGATGTGCTTGAGCGCACTCGGATTTCNNAGTTGCGCCCTGAGCGCTTCGGCGAAGAGCTCGTACGCCTTGAGATACTCGAAGCCACCGGACCACTCCTGCGCAGCCGCGCGAATCGACTGGCGATCGACGAAGTACGCGATCGACCGCGGATCCTTCGTGAAGGTGCGGTCTTTCACGTTGCTGATGATGGCGCTGTAGATGTTGCGGTCGGCTATATCCTCGTAGTGTCGCCACCACGTCATCCCCATCTCGTCGGCGGCGCGCGAGAGCACGGCCGGATCTTTCCCCTTGCGAGCGGCCTTGAGCGCCTCTTCGAAGAGCGGCTTCGCGCGCCCGCGCGTGGCGGCGGAGTTCGACGTGAGGTCGAAGCGCCCAAGGTCGACGAGGTAACCAGGCGAGCCCGGCGCGTTGCGAGTGGCGAGCCGGAGCGACGAGTCGGCGAGATTCAGCAGCGCCTCGTTCGCGTTTCGCTTCATGAAGCCGGTGCGCTTCTCCGCGCCCGACATACGCCAGGCGAGCACGCCGCGGCGATGCCAGGCCTCGCCGTCGCTGGCATTGGCGCGCACGGCCGCGTCGAGCAGCTGAAGGGCGCCGACGGAGTCGCCCTCAGATGCAAGCGAGTCAGCGCTCGCGAATCGCTTTTCCTGAGTGTCCGATTGCGCCGCGAGCGAGCCGGCTGCAAGCAGACAGACGAGCATGACGCACCGCATACTGGATAGTTCCGTCGGGTACGCGGTGCTGTCAAGAGACCGCTTGTGACCTTACGGATTTCGCACGCCAATACCATCGGCCACGCGGTCAGCGACCGAAGATTCTTGACCAGAGCGAACGCCGTTTTCCCCGTCTCGCATCCTCGGCGGACTCGATCATCTGTGCATACGCCTTGATCAGTCCAGGCGCCTGTGGCGTGCTGGGCTTCGCCGGCGTGCCGGAGCGGCCGGGGGTCGCCGCGTGCGCGCCGGGGGTGTGCGAGGGCGTTCGCGTGGCCACGGGCGTCGGGGGCGCAGGCGACGGCGCCGGCTGGGCCGCGCGCACCTTGGGCGCCGGCGCCGCATCCGCCGAGAAATCCGGCGTGTCGCGATCGAGCCGCGCGCGCATGTTCCTGGCGCGCGGCACCGCGCCCACGCGCTTCTGCCGCTGCGCGGCCTTGTCGGCGATGTCGCCGCCGAGCTGCGTCTTCCCGCTCGCCGTGTAAATCTTTGCGAGCGCCGAGAGCGATCGCACCATTTCCGCATCGCCGGCCTGCGCGCGCTCCTGCAGCGCGAGCGCGCGGCGCACGAGCTCCTCCGCCACCTCGTGCTCGCCGAGCGAGCTCCGCGCATTCGCCACCGCGAGCATCAGCGAGATCGCGTGCGGATGCGACTCGCCGAGCGTGCGCTGCTTGATCGCGAGCAGCCGTCCGAGCAGCGGCGCAGCGGCGCGCCAGTCGGTCTTCCGCTGATGCAACCGCGCGAGGTTGCTGAGCGTGACCGTCAAATCGGGACTCAGCTCGCCGAGCTGCGCCTCGCCGATCGTGAGCGCGCGGCGATAGAGTCGCTCCGCTAGCTCGAGCTCACCGCGCGAGTAGTACGGCGCGGCGAGATCGTTGAGCGCCTGCATGAGATCCACCGACTCGGTTCCGAGTGCCTGCTCGCGAATGGTCAGCGCGCGCCGAAAATAACTTTCGGCCTGAGTGAAATCGCGGAGGCTGAACGCAACTTGTCCGAGCTCGGTCAGCGTGACCGCGCCCAGTAACGTCGCTTGCCGGAGCGCCGCGATGTACGCCTGCTCGGCCTCCGCAAATTCGGCGCGCTCGAAGTGCCGGCGGCCGGTTTCGTTGTGTTCTTTCCAGCGTTCTTCGGTGGAAACGGCCATACAACTCCCGGAGACGTGCTAACACGAGAACCCGACGGGTCACGCAAGTGGCGCACCGTGTTGTAGGACGATTCAGAAGAGCGTCGGTTGGCCCGGAAGTGCAGGTGGCGGCGAAAAACCGAAGTGGCGATATGCCAGCTGGGTGGCCATGCGGCCACGGGGGGTTCGCTGGAGGAATCCGTTCTGCACGAGGAAGGGCTCGTATACCTCCTCGATCGTTAGTTCATCCTCACCAATTGCGGCGGCGATGGTCTTCACGCCCACTGGGCCGCCGTCGAATTTCTCGATTATCGTTTTGAGGATGCGCGCATCCATGTCGTCGAGGCCGAACTGGTCGACGTCGAGCATCGCGAGCGCGGCATCCGCGAGATCGCGCGTGATGCGGCCGTTCCCCTTCACCTGCGCGTAGTCGCGCACGCGGCGGAGCAGCCGATTCGCGACGCGCGGCGTTCCGCGCGAGCGACGCGCGAGCTCCATCGCGCCCCCTTCATCGATCTCGACCTTCAGCACCTCGGCCGAGCGCAGCACGATCTGCTCGAGATCTTCCATCGGGTAGAAGTTGAGGCGCAGCGGGATGCCGAAGCGCGCGCGCATCGGCGACGTGAGCATCCCGAAGCGCGTCGTCGCGCCGATGAGCGTAAACGGCTCGATCTGCATCGTGATCGTCTGCGCCTTCGGGCCGTCGCTCAGGCGAATCTCGATCTTGTAGTCCTCCATCGCGGGATAGAGAAACTCCTCGATGATCGGACGCAGGCGATGGATCTCGTCGATGAAGAGGATGTCGCGGGCGCGCAGATTGGTGAGCGTGCCGACGAGATCGCCGGCTTTCTCGAGCGCTGGCCCACTCGTCGTGTGGATGTTGACGCCGAGCTCGCGGCCGATGAGCTCAGCGAGTGTAGTCTTGCCGAGTCCGGGCGGGCCGTAGAAGAGCGTGTGATCGAGCGGCTCATTGCGCGCTCGAGCGGCCTCGATGTAGATCGCGAGCGACTCCTTCACCTTCTGCTGCCCGATGAACTCGGCCAGCCGCTGTGGGCGAAGCGACAGCTCGACCACCGATTCGTCGGCGATGACTTCCGGTGTGGTGATCTCTGCGCGCGAGGTGGCCTGAATCACACGCGCGCCTGGAGATTCGCGAGCCGCTCGCCCGCGGCGATGAGCGTCTCGTGCTTCTTGCAGAAGGCAAATCGCACGAGCTTGCGGCCGCCGTCGCCGGCGCGGAAGAAGCTCGAGCCCGGCACTGGCGCGACGCCGACATCGCGCGTGAGCCACTTCGCGAACTCGACGTCGCCGAGGTCGGAGAGCGCAGAGAAGTCGGCGAGGATGTAGTACGCGCCCTCGGGAACCGTGAAGGCGAATCCGCCCTCGCGCAGCGCATCGCACAAAATGTCGCGGCGAGCGCGGTAGTCGAGCGAGAGATGATTGTAGTAGTCGGCGTCGAAAGCCATTCCGATGGCGGCCGCTTCCTGCAGCGGCGCGGGTGCGCCCACCGTGAGAAAGTCGTGCACCTTCCGGATCGCCACCGACTCGACTTCCGGTGCGATCGCGTAGCCGAGTCGCCAGCCGGTGCAGCTGAAGGTTTTGGAGAGACCGGAGATGGTGATCGTGCGCTCCGCCATCCCGGGCCACGTCGCGAGCGCATGATGGTCGCCGGCGTAGCGGATGTGCTCGTAGATCTCATCGGTGAAGGCGTACACGTCGTGCTTCACGCACAGCTCGGCGATGAGCGAGATCTCGTCGCGCGTGAAGACGCGCCCCGTCGGATTGTGCGGCGTGTTGACGATGATCGCCTTCGTCTTCTTCGTAAACGCGGCGCGCAGCTTCTCCTCGTCTATCCGCCAACCCGGCTGCGTGAGCGGCACGAACACCGGCGTCGCCTCGGCGAGAATCGCATCGGGGCCGTAGTTCTCATAGTACGGCTCGAAGACGATCACCTCGTCGCCCGGATTGACGAGCGCGAGGAAGACCGCCGCCATCGCCTCCGTGGCGCCGCAGGTGACGGTGACATTCTTCTCCGAGTCGACATCCATGCCGTACCAGCGCCGGTACTTGGCGGCGATCGCGATCCGCAACGAGGGCGTGCCCCACGTGATCGCGTACTGGTTGATGTCGGCCTGGATCGCCGTGCACGCCGCGTCCTTGAGCGGCTGCGGCATCGGGAAGTCGGGCATTCCCTGGGCGAGGTTGAGCGCGCCATGCTCGTTGGCAATGCGCGTCATCTCACGGATCACCGATTCGGTGAACGTGTTGGTGCGGCGGGCTGTGGTCATGCTCCAACGTTGCTCAGGCTCCGCTATCAATGCAACCGGCCGGAGCAAGAAATGAAAAAAACCGCGACGTCCGTTTACGAACCGGACGCCGCGGCTTTTCTCTGGCAGAGAGCTACTTGTTGATCGTGATTGTCGCGCCGCTCACGGCGAGGTTGGCGACGGAGCCAGAGGTGGTGGTGACTCCGGTGAGCGTCGATTGGAAGGTGACGCTGCCGTTGCCGGTCTTCGGGCCGGTCGAGTCGCCGCCGCAGCTCACAACCGCCACGCTCGTGAGCATGACGAGGAGCATCGCGAGCAGCGTCTTCCGCTTCCGAGTGGCGGGAATGAGAAAGAGCGGCAAGAAGGCGAGCACGATCACTCCGCCGAGACGTTCCGCCACGGTGACGCTGAACGAGTACGTCACCAGTAGCGCAGTTGGGGCGGTGATGGCGAGCCCTGGATTCACGGGGAGCGTCACGCTGCCGTTTTTCGCCGCGAAGGTTCCGGTAGCGACGAGACTGTCGCCGGCGTCGACCTCGCCATTTGCATTCTTGTCGATGTAGAGATGCACAGCGGTTACGTCCGTCTGCTCGTTGCCCGTGCCGGATGCCTGCACGGTGACGCCGGTGACCGTCTGCTGCGATGCTGGGGTCAGAACGAACTCGATCATCGGAACGTCCGAGGAGCCGGCTGCGACGGTGTGGCTCGAAGGCGTAGAGCCGCCGAGTGCTACGGTGACTGGTACCGTGGTGGTGATGCAGGCGGCTGTGTTGTTGGACGTGTTCGGATCCGCCGGCCCCGACTCCTCGGGCGCACCCTGGTTGCTCACCGTCAAGGTCGTGCAGCTCACCGTCACGCTCGGGAAGCTGTCAGCCGGCGTATCGGGCTCGAGATCCGGTATCGTTTCGAGCCGGACGTTCACTGTGGTGCTATCGCCGGCGGGAAGCATGGAAAGGTTGCAGCTCAACCCCCCACAAGATCCGTCGGCGATCGACATCGCGCCATTTACGTTCTCATTTTCCGTAGCGAAGCCCCCAAAGACGTGAACATTGTAAGCGTTGTTCGGTCCGTGATTCACAATGCGAAAAATGGAATTGGAAACGAATCCCTGGGCACTCCCCCCCACGAGAGTTATTCCGAGATCCGTGTGCAGGCTGATGCCGTTCGGATGCGGATTGGTGGTGTCCGGGAACGAGAAACCGAAACCATCGTAGACCCCCAACGTATCCACAGCGGCGCTATCGACTTCATAGCCGCTTAGGGAATTCAGGCCGGGCGTGGCCGTTACAGTAATCCTGTCTCCATACGGCGCGACGCCATGGCATGCGTGGAAATTCACCCACTGATAAAACGCGGGACCACCCTCCACGGTCGTGCAATTCGCAACAGCGATCGGAGCTCCAATGCTGGGAAAAACAGTGAAATTCACCGTACCAACGCCGTCGAAATTGTGATCCCCGAAGGGGATGAGTGCGATGTTCAGCTTGCAATCTCGGAGCGTCACGGGTACGTCGACCTCCGTCCACTTTCCCGCCGTGATCGTGAAGGTGACGTTGTCCGCCGACGCGCGACAGTTGCCAACGGGCGCATCGATCCGCGCCAGCGTATGTGATCCGGGCGTGAACTCCGCCGTGAACGTCTCCTCGAGACCGTTGGTCCCCTGAACGAAGGTGTGCGAGACACCCCGATCCTCGAAGGCATTGGTGCCGCCGACAACGTGCGTTCGAAAGTGCGCCCAACCAACCTGCGCTGACGCGGCGCTCGGCATCGTCGACGAAAGTGTGAACGCCAGTGTTGCGATAAGCGAAGAGCGGACGCGATGCATGGTGGATTCTCCGGGCCGGTGAGTGGAGCGCTGCCCTACTCGCAGATAGGCGCGCGTCCTCCCGAAAATCCGGACATGCAGACTTCTTAACGCCCTCCGATCTTCGCCAACGCCGCCCGAATCAGCTCCGGCGCGGACAGCTTGGTCGGCCCCGTATCGATCACCGATCGCACTGCCTTCTCCGCGTCGATCGTCGCGTAGCCCAGCGACACCAGCGCGCGGATCGCATCCTCCGCACTCGCCCCCTCGGCCCGCGCGCCCGATACGATCGCCGCGCCAGCCACATCATCCAGCTTGTCCGAGAGATCGAGCACCAATCGCTCCGCCTTCTTCTTCCCGACCCGCGGCACGCCCTGCAGCGTCGCGATGTCCTTCTCGCGAATCGCCCGCACGAGCCGCTCGGCGGAGAGCGTCGACAACAGCCCGAGCGCGAGCGACGGACCGACGCCGTTCGCCGTCAAGAGCCGCTGGAAGACGCGCTTCTCGTTCACCGTCGCGAAGCCGAAAAGCAGAAACGCATCCTCGCGCACCACGAGATGCGTGTGGAGCTCCGCCTGCTCACCCACGCGCGGCAGCGTCTCGTACACGCCGAGCGGAATCGAGAGCTCGTATGCGACGCCGCCGCTGGTGAAGATCTCGACGCGGTCGAGCTCCTTGGCTACGAGCTTCCCGGCAACTCTCGCTATCACCTGATCCCCGCCAGCCGCCCGCCCATGATGTGCGCGAGCGCCGCCGCCGTTCCATCCGCCGCGTCGTTCGGCTGCGGCGCGCTCTTGAGTCGCAGCAGCTTCGTCACCATGAACTGCACCTGCTCCTTCGATGCCTTCCCCGTGCCCACCACTGCCTTCTTGATCTCCGCCGGCGGATACTCGTGGATCGCGAGCTCCGCCTGCTGCGCCGCGAGCAGGATCACGCCGCGCGCGTGGCCGAGCACCACCGTCGTACGCACGTTCTTGGCGTAGAACACATCCTCGATCGACATCGCGTCGGGCTTGTGTCGCTCGATGAGGAGCACAACGTCGTCATAAATTTCGCGAAGGCGCGACGCCAGTGGCTCGCGCGCGTGCGTGCGGATCACGCCACACTCGATGAGCGAGAGCGAGCCAAACGGCTCGCCCTGTACCACACCGTAGCCAGTTGCCGCAGTGCCGGGATCGATCCCGAGAACGATCACGGCCGCCGACTCACGCCTTCGTCATCTCGGCCACGTCCATGTCGAAGTTGGCCTCGACCTTTTGCACGTCGTCGAGCGAGTCCAGCTCTTCCATCAGCTTGAGGAGCGACTCAGCCGTCCGTCCCTCAACGTGTACGGTGTTCTTCGGGATCATCGAGATCTCGGGATCGTGCACCGCGATCCCCTTCGCCTCGAGCGCACTCTTCACCGTGTGCAGCTCCGTGGGCTCCGTGCTCACGACGAACTGATCGCCGTCCTGCGCGAAGTCAGTCGCGCCGCCATCGAGCGCGGCCTCCATCGTCGCATCCTCGGCGAACTTCGTCGCGTCGACGTAGAGCTGCCCCTTTCGCTCGAACATCCAGGCGACTGAGTTCGATGCGCCAAGGTTGCCGTTGCCGCGCGAGAGCTTGAAGCGCACCTCGGCCACAGTGCGCGTCGGGTTGTCGGTGACCGCGTGGATGAGCAGCGCGACACCACCCGGCCCGTAGCCCTCGTACATCACCTCGATGTAGTCCACGCCTTCGAGCTCCCCCGTGCCCTTCTTCACGGCGCGCTCGATGTTCTCCTTCGGCATCGACGCGGCCTTCGCGATGTCGATCGCCGTGCGGAGGCGCGGATTGCCGGCGGGATCGCCGCCGCCCGCCTTCGCGGACACCGTGATCTCGCGGATCAGCTTCGTAAAGTGCGCGCCGCGCTTCGCATCAGTCGCGGCCTTATAGTGCTTGATCTGCTTCCACTTACTGTGACCAGCCATCTCCGTTATCCGCTGCAGACAGGGTGAATATACGAGCGGTCAGCGATCCGGGTCGACCATGTCTTCGAATCTGAGCCACTGCTTGTAAAAGTACAGATCGATGTACGTGGTCGGGCCATGCCGGTTCTTCAGGATCGCGAGCTCCGCGGCGCCCTCCGATCCCGGCACGGGGTGATAGATCTCCTCGCGGAAGAGACCCAGCACGACGTCCGCGAGCTGCTTGATCGCGCCCACCGCTCCGAAGTCGTGCAGTTGCGGGCGCAGATTTTCGCGGTTGGGCGGGAGCTCGGGCAAGTGCGCCGTCACGAGCACCGCGATGTGATTGCGCATCGCGAGCTCCTTGAGCGAAAGCACCGCCTTCGCATTGTTCTCCGCCGGCGCGCCGCTCCCGTGGATGTGCTGCAGCGAGTCGACCACGAGCAGCACGGGCTTCGGCTCGCGCTTCGCCTCCGCGTCGAGCGCGTCGCTCCCCTCGTGCGGCATCGCGCGCACCACCGGGAGCATGTGCGGCTTCCTGAGCGCGACGGCGCCGAGCGACGCGCGCGTCTCCTCGTTTACGGTGCCCGCGCGCAGCGAGTCGATCGACGCGCGCCCCTCGATTGCGAGCAGCCGCTCGTTCACGCGATTCGGAGACATCTCTCCACTGAGATATGTCACCGCATTTCCCTCTTCCGCCGCTCTCAGAGCAATCGCAAGTGCTAAGGCACTCTTGCCGGTGCCGACGTCGCCGCCGAGCACGATGAGATCGCCCCGGCGAAGCCCGCCGCCGAGGAGACGATCGAGCGTCGGGAAGCCGGTGGGGATATTGTCCGCCGCCGACTGCCCATCGGCGATCGCATCGGTGCGCTTGAGCAGTTCGGCGAGCCGCGGCTCGTCGTGGGGTGTAGTCATTAGTGAGAAGTTACGGACAGACGGTGAAGCGAGGGAGGGGCGGGAACTGCTTACTACGAGCACGAAAAAAGCCGAAAAAGGCACGAATCGAATCTTGTGGAGACGGACTTTTGTCGCGCGGGTTAGAGAGAATGATTTTTTTGGAAGTGCGCGAATAGATGCAAAGGCTTCAGGCCGTTAAACAAAAGAGGAGACTCTTTCCACGTGCGCAGGCAGTTAGTCGCACCCAAGGTTCGATTCGTGCTTTTTTCGGCCTTTTTCGTGATCGTAGTTGGCAGTTACTACTCCTTCCGCTCTACTAGCCTTTTCACCACTCCCTCGAGCTCCGCCAAACTCCCCTCGTCGAGATGCTTCCTCGCAGCCGCGATCACGGCGCCGAGCGCCTCGGCGAGCTCCGATGTGCTCTCGCGGGCGCTCGCGGCTGCTACACGCGTTAGCGGTGTCCTAATCGCACTCGGGAGCGCGAGCGACGCGAACCATCGGCTCGCGCCCGTCGCGCGGGCCGCGCGCACCGGCGCCGGGAGCGGCGATCCCGCCACGGGCGTCGAGAGCCTTGCGGCCATCAGGCACGCGAGCGCCACCTCCCGTCCGCGACCCAGCTGCGCCCGCCCCGCATACTCCGCCAGCGCGCGAAAGGGGAAGACGATCGGGCCCACGGCGTACGGAGGAACTGAAGCGAGCATGGGTAGCGTTAAAGAGAGTCAACCAGGGAACGAGGGCGCCCGGAGAGCGTAGAGAGAACCGAAGCGCGCCGCAAGCTCGTGCGCACCGGCCGAGTGCGCTGGCCGCCTCTTTTCCGTCAAACTACATTGTGAGTACATGGCACAGTACCCGAAATCGATTCTCTGGATCGACGATGAGGCCGATCTTCTCGAGTCGCACCGTATCTTCTTGCGGGAGAAGGGTTTCGAGGTAGAATCCGCGAGCAACGCGGACGACGCCGTCGAGATGCTCCGCCGGCGCACGTACGGGATAGTGCTGCTCGACGAACAGATGCCCGGCAAGCGTGGTCTCGAGGCCTATCGCGAGATTCGCGAGCTCGACCCTCTTCTTCCGATCATCATGGTCACGAAGAGCGAGGAAGACGCGACGCTGAAAGAGGCAATCGGCGTTGACGTGCGCGACTATCTCGTCAAGCCGATCAATCCGCGCCAGGTCTGTGCGGTGATCACGCGCGTGCTCGATGGTCCGCGCATTCGGCAGCAGGCGATCGCGCGCTCGTTCGTCGAGCGCTTCCGCGCGATCGAGCTCGATCGCCAGGCGCCGCTCGACTGGCGCGGCTGGGTGTCGCGCTACAGTGAGCTCGTGGAATGGGACGTGAGTCTCGCCGAGGCGCGCGAGCAGAGTCTTTATGATTCGCTACAGTCGCTCTATCCGGACATGCGCCGCGAGTTTGCGATCTTCATGCGCGATGCGTATCCGGGGTGGCTCAAGAATCTCGAGGGCGATCGTCCGCCACTCTCGATCGACATCGTGAGCGAGTTCCTCCTCCCGATTCTCGAGCGCAATCGCGCGGCGGTGTTCGTCGTGATCGACTGTCTGCGCCTCGATCAGTGGGCGGTCCTGAGCCCGCTGCTCGCGCCGTTCTTCGAGATCGAGACGACGCACCACTTCTCGATTCTGCCCACTGCTACTCCGTACTCGCGCAACTCGCTCTTCAGCGGACTCTTTCCGAGCGAGATCGCCGCGCGATTCCCCGACTGGTGGGGCGAGCGCGAAGACGAATCGCTGAATGCGCACGAGCGCGGGCTGCTCGAGGCGCAGTTCGCGGAGCTCAAGCGCCCGATCCCCGTGCGCTACGAAAAGATCTCGAGCACCGCGGACAGCGCGGAGCTCGAGCGCCGCGTCTCGAGCGCGATCGCGCGCGAAGGGGTGAGCGCCTTCGTCTTCAACTTCGTCGACCTCCTCACGCACGGCCGCTCCGAGTCCGCCATCCTCTACGAGGTCGCGAAAGACGAGATCGCGCTGCGCCAGATCACGAAGCAGTGGTTCGAGCGCTCGGTGCTCTTCACGCTGCTCAAGGATGCCGCGCGCAAGAACATTCCGGTGCTCATCACGAGCGATCACGGCTCGATCCACTGCCTCACCCCCGCAACCGTCTTCGCGAAGCGCGACGCAACCGCGAATCTGCGCTACAAGTTCGGCGAGGATCTGCGCGCCGAGCGTCCGGAGTACGCGCTCTCGTTCGGGAATGCGGATGATCTCAAGTTGCCGCGTCGCGGCAGTGGCGCGAATACGCTGCTCGCCGTTGGCGACACCTTCTTTGTCTATCCCACGAAGCTGCGCGAATATCAGACGCGCTATCGCGGATCGTTTCTGCACGGTGGCGTGACGCCCGAGGAGTGCATCCTGCCGGTGGTGCTTCTCACGCCCAGGCGATAGTGGATCTCCGCTCGTATCGGAGGATCACCCCGTTCCTGAAGCCGCACGCGTGGCGCATGGCGGGGAACATCTTCTTCAATCTCATCGGCGCCGCGCTCGACGGATATTCATTCGCGCTGCTGATCCCGTTCCTCAACGCGCTCTTCGGGCTCCCAGCGCTGCCGATCAAGAGCGGCTGGGTCACCGCGTTCCTGCAGTGGACGATCGGTTGGCTGCTCGATCCCGCGAATCCGATGGGATCGCTGCGCAACGTCATCCTGATCCTGCTCGGCACCGTTGCGGTGAAGAACATGTGCGTGTGGGCCGCCGGCACGCTCGGAGCACAGCTGCAGGAGTACATCACACGCGATCTGCGCGATGCCGTATATCGCCATCTGCAGTCGCTGCCGATCGGCTGGTTCACGCGCACGAAGGTCGGACAGATCATCTCGCGCGTGCTCTCCGACACCGAGCAGACGAAGACGCTCGTGACGCAGCTCGTCACGCAGGCGATCTCCGCGGCCGCGATGGTGACGATCTACGTCGCGTATCTCTTCGGCATCTCGTGGCGCCTCACGCTGCTCGCGCTCGTCGTCGCGCCCGCGCTGACGTTCGCGCTGCAGCCGCTTCTTCGGAAGCTGCGCCGCGGATATAGGAGGTTGCGCAACGATCACGGCGAGATGATGAGCGTGCTGCAGGAGAGCGTGAGCGGCATTCGCCTCGTGAAGTCGTTCGCCGCCGAGGGCTACGAGGAGTCGCGCTTCATCGGCGCGAGCCATACGTATTCGCGCGGCCTCGTGAAGATGGCGAAGTTCGCGTTGATTGGTCAGCCGATCACCGAGACGTTGGGCACGCTGATCGTCGTGCTGTTGCTGTGGACGGGGGCGAAGTGGGTGCTCGTCGACCACACGCTGCAGGCGTCGCAGTTCCTCGTCTTTCTCACGTTCGTGATGCGCATGCTGCAGCCGCTCAAGCAGCTCTCGCAGATTCCGGCGATCGCGCAGAACTCGTTCGCCAGCGCGGAGCGGCTCTTCGAGGTGCTCGACATGCCGACGGAGACGTCGCTCGACAAAGGAACGAAGGTCGCGAAGAGCTTCGACGATTCGCTCGAGTTCGATGACGTCTCGTTCGCGTACGACGCCGGCACCGACGTGCTCGCGGACATCTCGTTTACGGCGCGGAAGGGCGATGTGATCGCGCTGGTGGGCGCGAGCGGGGCGGGGAAGAGCACGCTCGCGGATCTGATCCCTCGCTTCTACGAGCCAACGTCCGGACGCATTTTCCTCGACGGTGTCGACACGCGCGACATCGTGCTGCCGTCGCTGCGCTCGCTCACGGGGATCGTGAGCCAGGAGACGGTGCTCTTCAACGACACCGTGCGCGCGAACATTGCGTACGGCCGCGGCGCGAAGTACTCCGACGCACAGATCGAGGCTGCCGCGCGCGCCGCGAACGCGCACGGCTTCATCGCCGAGCTCCCTCAGGGCTACGGCACCGTGCTCGGCGAACGCGGCGCGCGCCTCAGCGGCGGCCAACGGCAGCGCATCGCGATCGCGCGCGCGCTGTTGGTTGACCCGCCGATTTTGATTCTCGACGAGGCGACCTCTGCGCTCGACACCGAGTCCGAGCGCCTCGTGCAGGAGGCGATCGACCGCCTGCTCGCGGGACGCACGGTGATCGTGATCGCGCACCGCCTCTCGACGATCGTGAACGCGACGGAGATTCTCGTGCTGGACCGCGGGCGCATCATCGAGCGCGGCACGCACGAAGCGCTGCTCGAGCACCGCGGCGCGTACTACCGGCTGCACACTCTCCAGTTCGGAGACAGGGATTCGCAACCGGTCGAAGAACATGCGCATCCTGTTTTATAGCCAGAGTCCGGAATGGAACGGCGGTGCGCGCACACTGGCCGCTGCGGCGCGTGGGATGAGCGAGCGCGGGCACAACGTGACGGTCGTGTGCCCGCCCGAGAGCGCGCTCGAGCAGCACCTGGAGTTCGGCGCGTACGAGGTCGTCTCGCTCTCGACGCTCCTGCCGTGGCCCGTCGCCGCGATGCGACTGCGCCGACTGCTCCACGATCGATTCATCCAGGTCGTGATCGTGAACGGCGACCGGGAGCAGCTCATTGCCGCGCTCGCGACGAGGCTCGCCGAGCGGGCGGCGGTGCTGCGGCGCGTGGCGATTGGAGAGAAGATCCGTCTCACAGCGAGCGCGCGCCTGGCATTCAAGCTCGCGCCAACGGGATTGCTGTTCGGCTCAGAAGAGGACATGCGCAACGCGCCCTCCGCATCGCTCACGCGCTTTCCTCCCGCCATCGTCGCGCTCGGCGTCAACGCGCAGTCGTACGACGCCATCCGCCCCGCGTCGCGCGCAAGCATCGGCGCACCGGGCGGCACGCGGCTCCTTGTGTGCGTGTACGACCGCACCGGTCGCGCGCGCGCGGCGACGGTGCTGCGCGTGATCGCGCTGCTCGCGCCGCGACATCCCGAGCTGCGACTCGCACTGGTCGGCGCCGGTTCCGACGACGAAGATCTGCGCATGCACGCTGCTGCCCTTCGCATTACGGGCGCCGTCAGCTTCCTCGGCGAGCGCGACGACTATCTCTCGGTGCTCAGCGTGGCCGATCTGGGCTGGGTCGTCGCCGATGGCGACAACGCGGTGTTCGCGCTCCTCGATCTTTTGGCATCGCGTGTGCCGGTGTTAGCGGAGAGGGGAACGGTGGCCGAGCAGTACGTGCCGGACGGGATCGCGGGGATCCTGTTGCCTCGAGGTGAAGCGCCCGATATCGCGGCGGCGGTCGCGCTCCTGCTCGGCCACGACGATCGCCGTGCGGCGATGGGCGGCGCGGGGCGCGCGCGCGTGTCGCGGGACTATTCGGAGGCGAAGATGGTGGACGCGTTCGAGACGGCGGCCACCGTCGCCAGCGACCGCGCGCGCTGGTGAGCGAGCGACGCGGCCCGACGGTCGCGCATCGCGCGCAGTACGCGGCGTTGCGCGCGTTCGCGTGGCTGCTCGGGCTGATGTCGTGGCGCGTGGCGACGAATCTCGCGGGGAGCATCGGGACGCTGTTCTATTCGCCGTTGGGAATCAGGCGGCGCGTGGCGGAGAAGCAGATCGCGGCGGCATTTCCGGAGCTCTCCTCGCGAGAGGTCGAGCGGGTGGCGAGAGAGAGCTATCGGCACCTGGCGCGTGTGGCGGCGGAGACCCTGCTGTTCTCGCGACTCGATGGCGCCGGGATTCTGTCGCACATGTCGGGCATCGATGGGCTCGAGCACTTCGAGCGGCAGCGCGCGGAGGGAAAGGGCGCCATCGTGCTCACTGGCCATGTCGGCAACTGGGAGATTGGTGGGGCGGCGACTGCGGCGAGTGGAATTCCGATCGACGTCGTCGTCCGCCTCATGGGAAATCCGCTGTTCGATGAGTATCTCACGAGCGCGCGGCACAACCTCGGCATGACCGTCGTCCGCGATCGGGACGCCGTGCGCCACACCGCGCGCGCGCTGCGCGAGGGACATGTGGTCGCGTTTCTCATCGATCAGTCCGGACTCCACATCGCGTCGAGCTTCGTGAACTTTTTCGGGCGGCCGGCGAAGACACCGCGCGGGCCGGCAGTACTCGCGATTCGACTTGGTGCGCCGGTGTTCTTCGGTGTGAGCCTCCGTCAGCCCGACGGTCGGTACCATCTCCACATTCGCGAGCTCGTCACGGAGCGCACCGGCGACACCGATCGCGATGTCGAAGCGATCCTGAACGCGTACTCGCGAACGCTCGAGTACTTCGTGCGCCAGGCGCCCGAGCAGTATTTCTGGCAGCATCGCCGCTGGAAGCGCCAGCCTGCGAGCACGCCACCCGAGCTCCGCGATCCGGTATGAATGCGTTCCTGTGGCGGAAGCTACGCGCTGACCGGCGCGCGATGATCGGACTCGGCGCGATCGCACTGATGGTGCTGCTCGCGATTCTCGCTCCCCTTGTCTCGCGATGGGACCCAACGGGCATCGCCCTCGCGAACCAGCTGCAGCCGCCGTCATCGGCGCACTGGCTAGGCACCGACCTCCAGGGCCGCGATGTGTGGGCGCGTCTCGTTTATGGCGCGCGCATCTCGCTCTCCGTCGGCTTCCTCTCGCAGGGAATCTCGCTCGCGATCGGGCTCACGCTCGGGCTGATGGCGGGCTTCTACGGCAAATGGATCGATGAAGGCGTGATGCGGCTCGCAGATGTCACGCTCGCCTTTCCCTCGCTCCTGCTCCTGATCGCGCTCGCCGCCGCCTTCGAGCCCTCGCTCACGACCGTGCTCGTCACGATCGGCGTCGTCGGCTGGGCCGGGATGGCGCGCATCGTTCGCGGGCAGGTGCTCGTCGTCCGACAGCTCGAGTACGTGCAGGCCGCGCGCGCACTCGGCGAGCGCGACTACCGCATCATCACGCGACATTTGCTGCCGAACGTCATCGCGCCCGTCGTCATCGCCGCGACACTCGGCGTGGCCGGCGCGATCATGGCCGAGGCGGCGCTATCCTTTCTGGGACTCGGCGTGCAGCCGCCGACGCCGAGTTGGGGCTCGATGATCGCGGATGGCCGCGACCTCGAGCAGCTGCGACACGCGCCGTGGACATCGCTCAGCCCCGGTCTCGCGATCGGCGCCGCGGTGCTCGGCTTCAACCTGCTCGGCGACGCGCTCAGAGATGCGCTCGACCCGCGCGCACTCGAGGGACGCACATGAGCTACGACGTCGACGCGCTGCGCGCGAAGGAATTTCCGTGGACGCAGAGTGGCGAGACCACCTTTCTCGACAACGCGAAGACGGGCGCGCTGCCGGCGAGCGCGGTGGCGAAGCTGAAGGAGTGGGCCGACCTGCGCGCCGAGCCGTATCGACTGTCGACGTATCAGGATCTGGAAGTGTTCAGGAAGACGCGCGAGCTGGTCGCGAAGTTGATCGGCGCGAAGGTTGGAGAGATCGCGTGCATGGGAAATACGTCGTACGGGATCAACGTCGCGTCGCTGGGGCTGCCGCTGAAGTCGGGCGACGTCGTGCTTACGTACGAGGGCGAGTATCCGGCGGATGTGTATCCGTGGATGTCGCTTGCGAAGAAGGGGGTGAAGCTCGAGCTGATTCCGAAGCGAGATGGCCTGCAGGATGAGGCGCGGCTGCTCGAGGAGCTGAAGCGTCCCGAGGTGAGGGTCGTGACGATGTCGTGGGTGTCGTTCAGTACGGGCTATCGCGCGGACCTCGCGACCATTGGTAGAGAG
>PLMM01000152.1 GCA_003142495.1 Gemmatimonadota bacterium
CACGCAGTGTCAGCACCGCCGCAGGTGCCTTGAAAGGTGTATGTCGCCGCGATCGGGCCGGTGTTCGTCGCGGTGAAGAAAGCAGTATTGTGCGCATTCAATGCAGCTTTGAGCGCGATATTGTCGGGGGTGATGACGATTCCAGGGATGCTCGCGATCACGCTGTCGGAGCCCGAGTCCGTCATCGCCGCGTTCGTCGTGAGTGTTGCCTTGAGCTTGATTCGACCACTGGAGATGCTACCGCCGCCCGTGAACGTCACGTTTGTCGTCTTGGTCTCACCGCCCTTGAGCGTGACCGTGTCTGCGCCCGCGCAGGTGCCGACACCCACTCCGGTACACGTTCGGATCAGTGCGTATTTGCCCGTCGTCGTGTCCGTGTCCAACCGGTGCAGCGTGAACGTCGCCGCGTCCGCCTGCGCACTGAAGACTCGCGTGAGTGAATCGTGTGGCGTGACGACGACGGGCCACGTCGGCGTATAGTTGTAGATGTTGGTCTTGGTCGCGCAGTTGCTTATGTCATCACAGATATCAATCACAAGGGTGTCTGCCCCCTGTCGCAGCGGTACTCGCCCTATCTCCTGCGCGGTCTTGCCGCTGCGCGCCGGCACACCGCAAAATCCGGAATTCGGCATCGTATCCGGGTTCTGCGACATGAGGGGCATCGTGCGCCCATCCGTCGCGTCGACGACGACCCCGTTCATGGTGACGCGGTTCGTCGACATATCGATGTTGTAGTTCGGGCTACAGTACTCGATCACGAATTTCGGCGCAGCCTGGTTGGTCGTGCCGCTCACCGGTGTGACCATGATCGAAGGCGGCGTGTTGCATGGGAGCGTATTGGGTTGCACCGTGCCGAGCGGTACTCCCGCGCTCGCGGGAGCGCCGCCTCCGCCTGTACCCGCGCGCCCGACGACGCCCCCCGCACTCGTCCCGCGCGCCGCCCCGTTCACAACGATTTGCGGGCAGCCCTGCGCCTGCGCGGCGTGCGAGCCGATGGCCAAGAGCACGGCGGGGAGAATCGCGAACGAAACCGCGGTGAGGACACGCCGTGCGATGCGATGCGCGTTGGGATCCGACATGGACGCTCCGAAGAAGTGGTGGCGTCCATCTGTAGGGCAGCGAGAGTGCCACTTCCGAAAACATTGCTAACCCATGCGAGCACAGGGCTTAGGGAATTCACGAGTGGGGACATTCGCACGATTCGCGTGCGAATCAGTGCGAATTCGCGCGAATTCGCGCGAATCCAAGCTGCGTCCGCGCCTACTTACATCGCGCTCGGCAGACCCTCGCGTGGGTCCGTCAGCGCACCCGCCTTTCGCGTCCCACGCACCCCAGCCGCCTCGTCGCTCCGCAGCGCGCGAATATCTATTCCCAGCCGTCGCACCCGGCGATAGATGCTGCTTTGATGAATGCCGAGATGATCCGCCGTTCGTGCCGTGTCCCACGCAAACGCGCGCAGCGTGTCGAGCAGCCTTCTGCGCTCGAACGGCCCCGAGTCATCGCGATCCACCTCGCGATCGTCACCGAGGACACTCACGACCTCCTCGCGCCCAATGCGTGACGAGGTTGCGAACGCAACAAGACATTGAACGACGTGCTTCAGCTCTCGCACGTTCCCCGGCCACGGGCGAGCCGATAGCAGAGTCAGTGCCCCGTCGCTCAGCTCCACCGAAATTCCGCGCTGCGCTGCAGCACGTTCGGCGAAGTGTCGCGCGATGGCCGGAATGTCCTCCGGGTGCGCAGCGAGCGCGGGCACGCGGATCGCCGCACCCGACAACCGAAACGCGAGATCTGGCCGAAATGCTCCCGTCGCCACCGCCCGCGACAACGGGACATTCGTCGCCGTAACGAGGCGAAAGTCGCTCGACCGATCGTTTCGTGCGCCGACCGGACGAAACTCCCGCGTCTCCAGCGCGCGCAACAACTTGATCTGCGCGCCAAGCGGCAGACCGCCAATCTCATCGAGAAACACCGTGCCGCGGTGAGCCTCGATCAGGTGACCACCATGCTCCCCGATCGCGCCGCTGAACGCACCGCGCACATGGCCGAACATCGCATCCTCGAACATCGTATCCGCAATAGCGCACACGTTCACGGCAACGAGCAGCCCCGTGCGCCCACTCTCGGCGTGGAGCGCCTGCGCCACGAGCTCTTTCCCAGAGCCCGTGGGACCTTCGATCAGGATCGGAATGTCCGAGGCTGCGACACGCGTGATCTGCGCACGCAGAAAGTGCAACTCGGCGGAATCGCCGATCAACTGCGAATCGCGATGCGACGCGCTCATGGAGAACTCCCCGCTCGCTTGAGCATTGGCGCAGTCAGACTGTCCGCCTCCGCGTCACTGCGAATCACGCGCGGCGTGAGAAAAAGAAAGAGCTCGGTCTCGTTGGAGTCACGTGTCGTGTGGCCGAACAGCCCACCGATCAGCGGGATCCGCGAGAGGAGCGGGATACCCCCCTGATTGCTGTCGCGTTGCCGGTCGGAGAGGCCGCCCAGCGCCACGGTCTGCCCGTCCTTGATGAGCAGCTGTGTCTGCACCGATCGGGTCGAGATCACTGGTGCATTGAATGCGATCTCGTTCGTCGCGTTATTTACTTCTTGCGTGACCTCGAGCACGACATATCCATCCGGACTGATCGTCGGTCGAACGCTGAGCTTCGTCCCTACGTCCTTGTACTCAACGACCTGATCGCGCGACGCGGCATCGGTGGGCAGCGAACGCGAGACCTGCACGAATGGGCGTTGGCTCCCGACGAGTATCTGCGCCTGCTCGTTATTTGCGGCGATCACCACCGGGCGACTCAGGATGTGCACCTCACCGCGCGACTCCGCGGCATTGAGCGTCGCATCGATGTCCAAGCCGGTGAAGTTCATGACCTTGAGCACGAAGTCGCCTACGGTGCCCCCGCTCGATTGCGCGCCCGAGGCGGTCGTATTCGTGCCGCCCAGCCTTCGAG
>PLMM01000200.1 GCA_003142495.1 Gemmatimonadota bacterium
TAGCGTACGTGCGATTGCGCCGGTGACGGCGGAGGATTCGAGCGTGGTGGATGCGCGCGCGCGCGGATCGATCATCGGCTCCGACGTTACGATGATTCGGCGCGTGGGCGGCACGTTCTCTGGGCTGCGGTTGCTGGTGAGTGGTGAGGAGCCGATCACAATGGCCGAGCCGACCGCGCGCGACTTCATCGCCGCGCTCGACTCGGCGACGCACGCCGCGCGCGATCTGACGCCGGTGCCGGCGACGGCGCAGATGCTCCCGGGAGATGCGCCGAAGGTGATGACCGTGGCGTCGACCGCCGCGGTGGTGACTGCGGTCGTGCGCGATACGACACCGCCGTCCGCCGCGCCGATCGTTGCGCCGCCGGAGCTCGTGCTTCCGGCGCCGCGCGAGCCAGTGATTCTGCTCGCGAGCCGAGTGGACATCATGCCGCTGCCGTTGCCGGAGCCGGTGGTGGCGCCGCNNGCGCCGCTTGCCGCGCCGCCGGTCACCGTTACCGTGCCGGTCGTCGTCACGCCTCCGCCGCCCGCGCCCGACACGGTCGTTCCTCCGCATCCGGAGCCGCCAGCGGACAAGCTCATCCACACGCCGCTCGGTCCCTTCACGATTCCGGGCGCGCTCCTCGCCGATCGCGACAAGGAAGCGCAGTACTGCTACACGCAGCTCGGGCTCAAGTACACTCCCGACTTGAAGGGTGAGATCACGGTGAAAGTCGTGGTCGGCAGCGACGGCGCGGTGCAGGACGCGGTCGTCACCAAGCGCAGTTGGCAGGGGATCAGCGCGGGCGAGGTCGAATCGTGCGTGCGCGCGCTCGCGCACGACTGGACCTTTGCGTCGAGCGATCCCTCAATCATGGCCGGCGCGAAGGTGCTCGACTTCAGCTTCGTCCCACCACCGACGGCGCCGTAGCGAAACACAGCGCCTGCCGCTCTCGTAAGGCATTCTGTACCTGCCTTCACCAGGAGCGCGCATGTTCAGTCTCATCGGAATCGGAATCTCGATCGCGGTTGCCGTCATCGCCTACGTGCAGACGCGCGATTTCGTGCGCCGTCGGCTGCGCTACGTCGACAAGGTGCAGAGTCCGGTCGCGCCGTGGCTCGCCGGTGCCGCTGTCGCGCTCATTGGCATTCCCATTGCCGCCTTTCTCCCCTTCGTTGGTCTGGGCACCGCGCTCATTCTCGGCACGAGTGTGGGCACCGCGGTCGCGCACGGCGTGCGCGATATCAAGCGCGGCGGATCGGAGCTCTACCTCCCGTAATGCGGCGGGCATAGGAGCCTGGCTCAGGCGCACCGAGATCCCCGCCGCCTACAGGCAGTACAGCACCTTCCGCGAGGTCGCCGATCGCGCCGATTCCGTGATGCACGTCGTGCTCGAGGATGCGGCGAAGGGATCGAGCGATCACAGTACGCGCGAGGCGGGCAACTACTAGGCTACGTGCATGGACACCACCACCATCGATGCGCAGGGCGAGCGGCACTCCTGCAGCAGTTCGACAGTTATGTCGTACTGGATCCGCTGCACGTGAACGGAGAGTTGACGTTTGGCGAAGACATCGCCGATCTCGGTGGGCTCATGATCGCGTACGAGGCGGTGGAGCGTTCGATATCGGGAAGACGGCGATCGCTGATCCGCACGCGCCGTCGCACTGGCGCGTGAACGGTCCCATCTCAAACATGCCGGAGTTCGCAAAGGCGTTCGGCTGCAAGGCCGGGGAGATGATGGTGCGCGCAGACTCGCTGCGACCGCAGATCTAGTAGCGCGTACACAGGCGCGAACGAGCGAGGGCCCGTCGAGATGCCGGGCCCTTTGTTTTGTGCGAGCGTGGTGAATTTTGGGGTGAACAGAGTATTGCGAGTGGCGGAACGCGCGATAAGTTCCTCCACCCGCGCGGAATGAATTCGCGCGTGTCAGATCCACGGTAAGTGGATTCGCTTCATATTCCCCCCTCGGAGGACGACAGATGACACTCCCCCGGTGTGCATTGCGGCACCAGTCAGAAGCTGATCGACGCGTGCGCCGAGCATTATCGTTACGCTGGTTATCGCGATTCGCAGCCGTCGTGGCACTACTAGTTACGGTGGCGACCTCGGCGATGGCGCAAGGCAGTGTGATATCGGGCACTGTGACGGACGAGTCGAGCGTTCCAATCGTAGCAGCGATTGTGTCCGTGCCCGGCACGCGATACGCCACGGCGAGTGACGTCAATGGACGCTTTCGCCTCGCCGTCGCGGATCCAGCCGGCACGGCACTCACGATGGTGACTCGACGCATCGGTTATTCGATTGCGACGGTCCAAGTGCACGCGGGTGACGAGAACGTCTCGATCCAGCTCAAAACAGCCGCGGTTTCGCTCAACGAAGTCGTCGTCACCGGCACGCCCGGCAGCACCGAGCGCCGTGCGCTCGGCGTCGACGTCGCGCAGATCGACGCGTCCACGCTGGTGCAGAAGGCGCCGATCGCTGATGTGCAATCGCTGCTCAATGGGCGGGCTCCGGGCGTCACGCTGCTCGCGAACTCCGGCGTCGTCGGCGCTGGATCGACCGTCCGCATTCGGGGCGTCTCGAGCTTCTCGCTGACCAACCAGCCGCTCATCTACGTCGACGGCGTTCGCGTCGATAACTCCCAGTCGACGGGCGTGAGCAACCAGGCCTTCGGCGCGGCGACGACCACGCGCTGGAACGACTTCAATCCCGATGACATCGAGAGCATAGAGATCGTGAAGGGTCCCGCAGCGACGACGCTGTATGGAACCGAGGCTGCCAATGGCGTAATTCAGATCATCACCAAGAAGGGTGCGATCGGGAAGACGCAGTGGGACTTCAACACGCGTCAGGGCGCGAACTGGTTCAACGATCCGCAGGGGCGGCTCTGGACCAACTACGATGTGAACAGTGCCGGTGACACGGTGCACGAGAATTACACGCAGCTCGAGCAGGCGTATATGCAGGCGAAAGGGCAGCCCATCTTCACCACCGGCTATCGGCAGGGCTACGACTTGGGGCTCGGGGGTGGGTCGAATCTCCTGCGCTACCATCTGTCGGGTGGCTACGATCGCAACGAAGGCGTCGAGTCCTCCAACAACGACAACAACTACTCGGCGCGCGCGAATATTGGCGTGTTCCCGAACGAGAAGCTCGACATCCAGACGAACGTGGGCTACAACGTCAATAAGACGAATCTCGCGGTCGAGTCGGGATACGGCGGCACGACGTGGACCACGTACTACATGGATCCAGCCACGATCGGTGATTCCAGCCTGGGGTTCAACAGCGGCCTTCCTGCCGGCTATCACCAGCAGTATCAGCTCTTTCAGGCCATCAACCGCTTTACCGGCAGCGTCGCGGTAAATCACCATCCGGTAACCTGGTTCAACCAGCGCCTCGTCCTCGGTGTCGATGACGGCTACGAGAACAGTCAGGAACTCAGCGCGATTCACCCCGACCTGTCGTACTTTTTCGGGACGGACGCGGATTCGGGCTACAAGAACGTGCTCACGCGCAACACGCGCATCTTTACATCGAGCTACGTCGGCAATCTTATCCTCCCGGTGGCGTCCACCCTCCGGTCCACCACCTCGCTGGGCGGCGACATCATTAAGCGAGAGGCGCAGTACGTCAACGGCTCCGGCGCGGACTTCCCGGCCCCGGGGGTGACTTCGCTGTCGTCGACGACGGCGCGCCAGGTGACGCAGGAAACTGACACGCTCGACAACACCGTCGGCGTGTTTGCACAGGAGGAGCTGGCGTGGCGGGACCGTGTGTTCATCACTGG
>PLMM01000285.1 GCA_003142495.1 Gemmatimonadota bacterium
CGCATACGCAACCGCAGTAGGGTCGCGATTGGGCTCAACTGGAAGATTCGACGGAAATTGCGGAGCAGTCATCGACGAGTGTGCTGAGTAAGGTGGCGCGCGGCCAATATGTATATCAGGCTTCGCGTCACGACAACGGGGCGTGCCTTGGTGGAACGGGATATAGGGCGCGGGGATGCAATATCAGGCCCAGCGAAGGGCGCGCCCCGACAGCCCAAACGCTGCCCGAAGTGTGCTCCGCGACGCTCGCTGACGGGAATAGTAGCGCCGACGTCGCGTTTCCGCGCGCCCGCAGTGGCGCGGACGCCGCATATAGTGTAGTATGAGTGCCGACCGCACTGTAGTCGCGTAGCCGCAGAGCTGTTGCGAGTATGGAACATTTTATTGCGTTATTCAAGCCATTCGCGGTGTTCGAGCGACAGATTCCCCGGCATGTGGCGGAGAGCACGCACATAATGTGACGCATGGCCGCACGAGGTCATCGTTATACGGAGGAGCCGGCTCCCGATTGTTCGCGCACGAGGAGAGAATCACAATGACGGTCCCATTGCTACCCGCCCCACCAATGGATGTGGCGGCGCCATCGTCGCGCGTTGGCCGCGACCCGCTCGCCATTCCCGCGGCGGTGAAGGCCGACATTCGCATTCTCGTGGTGGATGACGATCGCACTCTTCGCGAGGGATGCGCGAGCGTCCTCGAGCTGGACGGCTACAACGTCACCTTCGTTGGGCGCGGAGACGAGGCGCTCGAGGTCGTGCGCCGCCGGAAGTTCGACATCGTGCTGGTGGACCTCTATCTCCAGCCGATCTCTGGAATAGACATCCTCAAGGCGACGCTCGAAGCGCACCGCGAGACCATCGTCGTCGTCATGACGGGGAATCCGAGCGTTTCTTCGAGCATCGAGGCGCTTCGTGCCGGCGCGTGGGACTATCTCCCGAAGCCGTTCTCCGCGACGCATCTGCAGGTGCTGGTCGGCCGCGCGTCGCACGCCGTGATGGTCACGCGCGAGACGAAGGCGCTCCGTCAGCAGCTCGTCCAGCAGAGCGGCAACAGCGACAAGATCACTCTCCTCGGCGTCGCCCCCGCCTTTCGCAAGGCGGTGGAGCTCGCGAGAAAGGTCGCGCCCACCGACGCCTCGGTGATGATCACCGGCGAGAGCGGAACGGGGAAGGAAGTGATTCCGCAATTCATCCATCGTCACAGTCGTCGCGCGAGCCGCAAGCTCGTGCCGATCAACTGCGCCGCGCTTCCGGAACCGCTGCTCGAGAGCGAGATGTTCGGGCATCGCAAGGGCGCGTTCACCGGCGCCGATCGCGACAAGCCGGGGCTCCTCGAGACTGCGAATGGCGGGACGCTCTTTCTCGACGAGCTCACCGAGATGTCGCATCCGATTCAGGCGAAGCTGCTGCGCGTGCTGCAGGATGGCGTCGTGCGACGCGTCGGCAGCGAGCAGCAGGATGCCACCGTGGATGTGCGCTTCGTGTCGGCGACCAACCGCGATCCGCAGGAAGCGGTGAACGCGGGGATCCTGCGCGAGGATCTCTTCTATCGCCTGCGCGTCGTGCCGATCAAGCTGCCGCCGCTACGCGAGCGCCACGAAGACATCCCGCTGCTCGCGAATCACTTCCTGGCGTACTACTGGGAGCGTCATCGCGAGACGAGCGACATTCTGCCGAAGCTCACGGACAACAGCATGGAGTTCCTGCGCACGCGCCAGTGGCGCGGGAACGTGCGCGAGCTGCAGAACGTCATCGAGCACGTGGCGGTGCTGGCCGAGCCGGGGCAGCCGATTCAACCGCAGGACATTCCCGCGTACGAAGATGGCAACTCATCGCCCGCGCGCACGTCGATGTCGGGCGCGATCATGGACGAGCCGTATCACGCGGCGAAGGATCGGCTGATCGCGGAGTTCGAGCGCGAGTATCTCTCGCGGCTCTCCGCGCGCGCCGGCGGCAACATGTCGCGCGCGGCGCGGCTCGCGAACATCGATCGCACGACGCTCTATCGTCTCATGGAAAAACACAACGTGCGCCGCGACGACCTGAACGGAATTCGCGAGTGATCGCTGTCGCACGTCGCAGGACAAGTCGCAGGACAACCGAATGAACGGCTCGACGACGCCAGCGCAGCGCTCCGAGGATACGCACGCTGCGCCAGTACGAATGGATGAGCGTAACGCATCGGAGCTGCCGAAGGCGCTGGGCGAGGCACTCGCGCACGCAACCGCGCTCGCGCTGCGCGAGCTCGCGACGGTCGCGCAGTCCGCGCACCACGATGCCGATCTGCGCGACAGCATCGCGTGGGTGTCGGACGCCGTGCGCGCCGCCGCCACTGTCGACGGTGTCGAGCCGCGCACGCATCCCCCCGCGCCGGCGCCGCTCGCGCTCGACGCCCTGCGCGCGTGCTTGCTCTCCGAGCTCCGCGACGCGGGCGCCCAGGTGGACGCCGCGGGGATTCTGCGCATGCTCGGCGCCGTCGAGCGCGTGCATCAGATCATCGAGCATGACGACGCGCACCGCTTCAGCGCGCGACTCGCCGGGCCGGGTGGGCTCGAGCTCCTCGTCGAAGTTGGGCACGACCTGCGCTCGCCGCTCGCGTCGATCCTCTTTCTCGCGGAGACGCTGCGTCGTGGGCAGAGTGGCGACGTCAACCCCGTGCAGGAACGGCAGCTCGGCCTCATCTACAGCGCTGCGTTCGGACTGAGCGCCGTCGCGAGCGACGTGATCGCCTTCGCGCGCGGCGGCGACCGCCTGATCGATCCGAAGGCCGAGGCGTTCTCGGTGCTCGCGATCTTGCGCGCAGTGCACGACATCGTGCTGCCGATGGCGGAGGAGAAGGGGCTCGCGGTTCTGCTCTCGCCGCCGGATGCGGACTTTCGCGTCGGACATCCCGGCGCGCTCAATCGTGTGCTGCTCAACCTCACGACGAATGCGCTCAAGTTCACCTCGAGCGGCCACGTCGATATCTCGGTGACCGCGCCCTCGCGATCGGCGCTCGCCTTCTCCGTGCGCGATACGGGGCGCGGAATTCCGCCGCAGGTGATGAGCTCACTGTTCGATCCCTTTCGCAAGCGCGATCCGGGCGATCACGTGTTCTCGAGCGCGGGGCTCGGGCTCTCGATCTGCCGCAAGCTCGTCTCGGCGATGGGCGGCACGCTCGGCGTCGAGACGAGCGAGACGAACGGCACGCGCTTCTTCTTCGAGCTCGAGCTGCCGGTGGTCACGCGGCTCTGAGCCGCGCGACTCTTCGCTAGACCGCTGTCGCCGCGCTGCGCCCTGTCTCGACGCCGAACGACTCCGCTATCGCGTACGCCTCGTCGGCGCCCAGCACTTCGCGCTCGACCAACGCATCCGCCAGCGCTTCGACCGCCTCGCGATGCCGGCGCACGATCGCCTCGGCGCGCGCGGCCTGCACCGCCATGAGCGCGCGGATCGCCATGTCGATCTCGCCCTGCAGCTGCCCGCTCACGGAGCCGCCCTGCGCGGCCGGGTCGGCGCTCACGAGGCCGATCGCGTCGCTCATCCCGAACTCGGCGACCATGCGGCGCGCGATGCCAGTCGCCTGAACGAGATCGCTGCCGGCGCCGGTGGTGACGGCGTCGGGGCCGAGGAAGACGAGCTCCGCGGCGCGGCCGCCGAGCGCCTTCGCGATGATCCCCTCGAGATAACGGCGCGGATGGAGATGGCGATCGGCTTCCGGCGAGAAGTGCGCAGCGCCGAGTGAGCGGCCGCGTGGCTCGATGGTGATCTTGTGCAGGCGATCTTCGGGGAAGGCGAGAATGCCGACGATCGCATGCCCCGACTCGTGCAGCGCGATCAGCCGGCGCTCCTGATCGTTGATCACCATCCCCGAGCGCACGCGTCCGAGGAGAATGCGATCGCGCGCCTGCTCGACGTGGGCGTTGGTGATGACGTCGCCGGTGTCCTGCACGGCGATGATCGCCGCTTCGTTGAGCAGATTCGCGAGCTCGGCGCCCGAGTGGCCGACGGTGAGCTGCGCGAGGCGCTCGAGGTCCACGTCTTTCGCGAGCTTGCTGCGGGAGGCGTGGATTTTCAAAATCTCGAGGCGGTCGACGGCTGTGGGGAGCGGCACTTCAACGACACGATCGAAGCGGCCCGGGCGGCGCACGGCGGGGTCGAGCATGTCCTCGCGATTCGTCGCGGCCATCCACACGACGCCGTTGTTGTCCGCCATGCCGTCCATCTCAACGAGCAGCTGGTTGAGCGTGACTTCCTCTTCGCCACTGCGATTCGGTCGGCCGCGACGGCCGCCGAGGGAGTCGAACTCGTCGATGAAGACGATGCACGGCGCGGCGTCGCGCGCCTGCTTCGCGAGCTGTCGTACGCGACGCGAGCCTATGCCGACGTACATCTCGTTGAAGTCGGAACCTGCGGCGACGATCACGGGACACCCCGCCTCGCCCGCGACCGCGCGCGCGAGGAGCGTCTTGCCGGTGCCGGGAGG
>PLMM01000304.1 GCA_003142495.1 Gemmatimonadota bacterium
AGCGGATCCGCGACTGGAACGAGGGGCACCCGCCGCTCAACGTGGTCACCCTGACGGAGCAGGCTGCGCGCTGCATGGACTGCGGCGTTCCGTTTTGCCAGGGCGACACCGGCTGCCCCGTACAGAACATCATCCCCGACTGGAACGACCTCGTCTATCGCGACAAGTGGGAGGAGGCGCTCGCGTCGCTGCACTCGACGAACAACTTTCCCGAGTTCACGGGGCGGCTGTGCCCTGCCCCCTGCGAGACCGCGTGCGTGCTCGGCATCATCGAGAGGCCCGTCGCGATCCGAAGCATCGAGCAGGCGATCGCCGATCGCGGCTTCGACGAGGGGTGGGTCTCCGCGCATCCGCCAACAGAGGAGAGCGGCTACAGCGTAGCGATCGTCGGCTCGGGCCCCGCGGGGCTCGCCGCCGCGCAGGAGCTGCGGCGGCGCGGCCATGCGGTGACTGTGTTCGAGCGATCCGATCGGATCGGCGGATTGCTGCGTTATGGCATTCCGGATTTCAAGATGGAGAAGAGTGTGCTCGATCGTCGCCTCGCGCAGCTCGTCGCCGAGGGCATCATGTTCGAAACGAGGGTGGATGTGGGTCGAGACATCACCGTAAGTGAGCTGCGATCCAACTTCGATGCCATTCTTCTCGCCGGCGGCGCTTCGCGCGCGCGGGAATTGGAGGTGCCCGGGCGCGAGCTCGCGGGCGTGCATCTCGCGATGGACTTTCTCGAGCAGCAGAACCGCCGCGGCGCCGGCGACAAAATCGCGCTCGACGCAATTATCTCGGCCGAGGGAAAGCGCGTCGTCGTCATCGGCGGTGGCGATACGGGCTCGGACTGCATCGGCACCTGCCACAGACAGGGTGCGCTCGAGGTGATCCAGCTCGAGGTGATGCCGCAGCCGCCCGCCACGCGCGACACGTCCACTCCCTGGCCGCTCTGGCCGATGCAGCTCCGCACATCGCACGCGCACGAAGAGGGCGGTGCGCGCAACTGGAGCGTGTCGACCACGCAGCTCTCGGGTGACGCGGGGCGACTCGAGCGGCTGCACGCGGTTCGCGTCGCGCCGCGTCGCGATGACGCCGGACGCACGCACTTCGATCCCATCGCCGACAGTGAGTTCATCATCGAGGCCGATCTCATTCTCCTCGCGATGGGATTCGCGGGCCCGGCGGCCGACGGGCTCCACACGCAGCTCGGCGTCGCGACGGATGCGCGCGGCTGCGTCGCCACCGACGCGAACCAGATGTCGAACGTGGATGGAGTGTTCGCCGCGGGGGATGCGCGGCGGGGCGCGTCGCTGATAGTGTGGGCGATCCGCGAGGGGCGCGACGCCGCGCGCGCGATCGATGCGTACGTGCGCGACGCCGAGCTTCGCGATCTCGAGCGCGAGCTGGCGACTTCGACCTCGCTTACGACTCCGTAAGCTCCGCAGGGCTGGCAGCGGACGAGTGCCGTCCCGCATATTCACCGTCCCTGCACTTCGGAGCTCGCGTATGTCGTCCGGACCGTCACCGCTCGATCACTTCGTTCGCGCGGCGCTCGAAAAGGGACAGGAGCGCGCCGCGATCAGCACCGCGCTGCACGAAGCGGGGTGGCCCGCGCCGGAGGTCTCCAACGCATTGAGCGCGTACGCCGAGGTGCCCTTCGCGGTGCCGGTGCCGCGCCCGCGAGCCTCGTTGTCATCGCGCGAGACCTTTCTCTACCTCGTGCTCTTCACGTCGCTCTACATCAGCGTCTGGAATTTCGGGCATCTGCTGTTCGAGTTCATCAATCGCGCATTCCCGGACGTCACGCAAGGCCGCTACAATGGCGCCTTCGACAGTGACGCCGTGCGCTGGTCCGTATCGGCACTGATCATTGCCTTTCCCGTCTTTCTCTGGACGGGCAACTACATCGGCAAGCGGCTGGAGGCAAATCCCGCCGGACGGCTCTCGCCGATCCGCCGCTGGTGCACGTATCTCACGCTCTTCATCGCGGTCGCAGTGCTCATCGGCGATGGTACCACCGTCATCTACAACATGCTCGGCGGCGAGCTCACCATTCGCTTCGCGTTGAAGGCGATCGTCGTTGGCGGCATTGCCGCCTCGGCGCTGCTCTACTACCTGCGCGACCTCCGCCGCGAGGAGAGGGAGCACGCATGACGCGCCGCGGAATCTCACCTGCCGGCGTCGCGGCCACGATTGCCGCAGCGGTCGTCGTCATCGCCGGGCTCGTCACTCTCGGGTCGCCCTCGCGCGCGCGCGAGCGCCGCATAGACGGCGTGCGACTGGGCGATCTCTCGATGCTATCCACTTCGATCGACGCGTACTGGAGCAAGCACGCGGCGCTGCCGGACGCGCTCGACTCGCTCGTGTCGACGCACGAGATCGATCGCGTGCCCGCGGACCCCGTGAGCAAGGCCGCCTACACCTACCTCGTGAGCGGCGCGCGCTCGTATCGGCTGTGCGCGATATTTGCGCAGCCGACTGACACGACCCAGGGCGCGAACGGTGAAAATGACGTTGTCTTCACCGTGGGGAACGTGGGCGCGTTCGAGCGACACTCCCACTCGTGGCGTCACGGCAAGGGCGAGAGCTGCTTCGACCTCACGCCGCCGGAAAAGGAACGCAAGTAGCCCGCGCTCTCACATCGGACAAGCGATCATGGTTACTCTCTCGGTGTTCGTGCACATGAAGGCGAAGCCCGGCAAGGAGAAAGAAGTGGAGCAGTTCCTCAAGAGCGGGCTCGCGATCTTCAGCGAAGCGCCGACGGTCAGCAAGCCGGAAGTCCTCGCGGCGAAGGTGCCGAAGTAGTGCCCACGTCACGGCGCCGCTCGGCTGTTGCCCTCGCGCTCTGCGCAGGCGCGCTTCTCATCGTCGCGCGCGCCTCCGCGCAGAGCGCGCCCCGCGATGGCGACTGGACGATGCCGTCCAAGGACTACGCGGCCACGCGCTACAGCACGCTCGCGCAGAT
>PLMM01000078.1 GCA_003142495.1 Gemmatimonadota bacterium
CGCGGGAACGACGACGGTGCAATTCACGCCGCGCCGATGCGGATCGTTCACGCTCGATGCGGCGCCGTCGGGCGGCCGCTTCATGCTGACGAGCAGCGGCCACGAGGTGGCGTCGGGGGTCGTACCGCTCGCCGCTCCGGTGCTCCTGCCCGAGGGCTCGTACGCGCTGCACGTGTCGGCGAAGTACTGTGCGGACTATTCGGGAACCGTGACGATCAGCACGGGCGCCGCCGCGAAGGAGCGCGTGCGGCTGATCTGTCAGTGATGTTCGCGTAGCGGCTCACGGGCGCGCGTTCGCCCAGCTAGTGCGCGGCGACGGCTCCGATTACCACGCCCACCGCAGCGCCGATCCACAACGTCGGCTGCGCATACCACTTCTTCACCGGGCGATCGATGAGCGCGACGTGATCCGTCGTGAGGCGCGTCGTCTGCCCCGTGACGACGGCGAGCGCGCGCTTGTGCTCGGGATCCACCTTCAGAATCACGAAGCGCGCGACGAGCGCATCGTGGCGCATCGGATCGACGGCGATTCCCTTCTGCCCCGCACGCACCCACTCGTGCTTCTCGGTCGAGAGCGACACCGTGCTGTCGCCCACGCTCGTGATTTCGAAGCGATACGCGGTTTCCTGTGCGCGCGCGCGCGAGGGCGCGAGCATCAGCGCGAGTGCTGCGATTCCACAAGCGAATGCGAGGCGCGCGCTCACAGGTGGAAGATCCGTTTCACGAGCGATGAGATATCGTTGAATGTGACTATCGAGAAAAGGAGCACGATCGCCGAGAAGCCGCCGTAGAAGAGGAGCACGCGTGTGCGCGCGGCGAGCGCGCGTCCCTTGATCGACTCCGCCACCATGATCAGGATCTGTCCGCCATCGAGGATCGGGATCGGCACGAGATTCACGACGGCAAGATTGATGCTCAGCAGCGCGAGCAGCAGGAGCAACGGCGTCCATCCCAGCTGCGCCGCCTGCCGCGCCTGGTCCCCCACGCCAATCGGACCGCTGAGCCCCTTCACCGACTGCTGGCCCGTCATGAGGTGATGCAGCGTCTGCACGATCAAACCCGCATTTCCCCACGTGGTGAGCCACGCGCTCTTGATCGCATCGCTGGTCTCGATCGGATGACGCACGCCAAGGTCCTTTATGCCGACGCCGATCTTGCCGAGCACCGTATCGCGCTGCGTGATCGGATTCACATCGTGCGTCGAATCCGGCGTCACCTTCACATCCCGCTCGCTGCCACCGCGGCGAACTCTCAGTGTGAGTGGCTTGCCCGGCGACGCTTCGATCAGTCGCACGAGTCCGAACCATCCGCGAATAGGTGCTCCATTCAGCGCGACGACGCTGTCGCCGACCAGGAGTCCCGCGCGCTCGGCGGGGCGACCCGCGGCTATCTGCCCAACGACTGCCGGCAGATTCGGTCGCAGCACCGTCGCGGCGATCGCGAGGCGCGAGTGCGCACCCGTGTCCTGCACGGGGATCGTCGTGATGCCGCGATTCGTCCGGATCACGAGCGTCGGCTCGGAGTCAGTGGCGATGCGCTCGGACACGTCATTCCACGTCTGCACCGTGCGCCCATCGACTGAGACGACCGTGTCGCCCGCGGCAAGCGTGTGAAACGCACTGTCGTTTGCGGTCACGGCGACGACGTCGCCGATCTCACGCGTCTGGTAGACGACCTCACCGGCGGTGATGAGGACTCCCGCGATGATCAGGAAGCCGAGAGTGAAGTTCATCGTGACGCCGGCGAGCATGATGAACAACCGCGCGAGCAGTGACTTCGACTCGAGCCAGCGATTTTCGGGCACCGGCTTCGGACCGAAGGGCGCCATGCCGTTCGGGTCGTAGTAGCGGGGCTTTGTCTCGGGGACGATCGTCGGAGCGCCGTTGGCGCCCACTTCCGCACCGGGCGTGGGCGTCTCGCTACCGCCCTCGAGGAACGCCATCGACTCGTCTTCGCGCGATGCCATGCGCACGTATCCGCCGAGCGGAAGCGCGGCGAGGATGTATTCGGTTTCGCCCCACTTGTGGCTCAGCAGCGCTGGTCCGAAACCGATCGAGAATCGGGGCGCATAGACGCCCATCAGCTTGGCGGCGATGAAGTGCCCGAGCTCGTGAACGAAGATCACGACCCCGAACACGAACACGATGGCAGCAGGGGTGCGGAGCCACTCTAGCATGCAAACATCTCCAATACGTGTCGTCGCGCCGCGGCATCGGCGTGCATTACCGCCGCGCGCGCGTTTGCCGGTCCGTCGCCGCACGAAGCGAGCGCGCTGTCGATCGCCCGCGCGACGTCCATGAATCTTATCCGATTCTCGAGAAAAAGGCTCACGGCCTGCTCGTTCGCGGCGTTGAATACTGCAGGAGCCACGCCGCCCCGCCGGCCGGCCGCAAGACCATATGCGAGCGCGGGGAAATCCTCGGTGCGCACGCGCTCGAACGTGAGCGCTGGCCACGCCACCGGATCGAACGCGGGCATCGCGCCATCAGCCACCCGATTCGGATGCGTCAGGGCGTACAGCACCGGCAGCTCCATGCTCGGCGTACCCATCTGTGCGAGCACGCTGCCGTCCACGAACTCCACGAAGGAGTGCACGATGCTCTGCGGATGCACCACGACCTCGATCTGATCGTAGGAGAGACCGAAGAGAAAGTGCGCCTCGATCACCTCGAGCGCCTTGTTCGCGAGCGTCGCGCTGTCGATCGAGATCTTGCGCCCCATCTTCCACGTCGGATGCTGCAGCGCGTCCGCGATGGTTGCCGTCGCGAGTCGCTCCGGTGCCCACTCGCGAAAGGGGCCGCCCGATGCGGTGAGCACGAGGCGGCGCACGTCCGCGCTCGAGCGACCGGCGAGGCACTGGAGAATCGCGCTATGCTCACTGTCCACCGGCACCAGCTCTCCCCCGCCCACCGTGCACGCCTCGGCCACCAGTGCGCCCGCCATCACGAGCGTCTCCTTGTTCGCGAGCGCGACGCGCTTCCCTGCCGTCACCGCCGCCAGCGTTGCATCAAGCCCCGCCGCGCCGACCACCGCGTTGATCACGATCGACACGTCCGAACGCGTCGCCGCCTCGACGAGGCACTCCGAGCCCTCGATCCATCCCGGATGCGGCGTCGCGCCATTCGCACACACGCCGACGTACGATGGCTGGAACTCTGCCGCCTGCGCGGCGAGCAGCTCCGTGTTCGAGAACGCCGTGATCGCCGCCACCCGAAAGCGATCGCGATGACGCGCGAGCACGCGCAGCGCCGTCGTCCCCACCGAGCCGGTCGAGCCGAGCACTGCGACGCCGCGCGTGGTCATCGATTCACGAAGAGGAGCACGTGAGGAAAGGTGAACAGGAAATACGCCACCGGCAGCGCGAAGAGCATGCCGTCGATGCGATCGAGCACGCCACCGTGTCCCGGAATCAGATGCGAGCTGTCCTTCACGCCGCCCTCGCGCTTGAGCAGCGACTCGACGAGATCGCCTACTTGGACTGCTGCCCCGATGATCGCGCCGAGCGTGAGCGCGACACCCAGGCGCAATCCGAGACTCGCGTACGGCACGAGCACCCATTGTGCGTATGCCCAGCTCGCGAGCATGCAGAAGGCGAGCGCCCCGATCGCCCCCGCCCGCGTCTTCCCCGGACTCACCGACGGCATCAGCTTCGCCCGGCCAAATGCGCGCCCAACGAAATACCCCGCCGTGTCCGAGATCCACGTGAGCACGAACGGATAGAAGACGAGCGCGCTCCCCGCCCGCGCGGTGACCACATAGTTGTGATAGCGGAGCGCGTACGCGAATGAAAGAAAACCCGCGGTGTAGAGCACGCCGAGCAGCGTCACGGCGACCGCGCCGAGCGGATGCTCCTCCGACGATCGCCTGAACAGCGCCAGCGTGAATAGCGCGATGATCACAATCGCGCCCAGCGCAATCTCGGGCGGCACGAATCGTCCAACGCGGAAGTAGTGGACGCCGATCGGCAGCAGGAAGGCGAGCGCCGTTCCGGTGCGCGAGAGCGGCGAGTAGCCGCCCGCCTTCGCGATTCCGAAGAGCTCGCGCGCCGCGAGCGCCGAGACTACGCCGAGCGTCGCAGCGAAGAGCACGCCGCCCACGTACACCGCGCCGATGACGACCGGGATCGCGACGACGGCGACCACCACGCGTGCCGCGAGATTCGAGAGCGCCACTACGCGGACACGCGGCCGAAGCGGCGGTCGCGGCTCTGGAAGTCGAGAATCGCCTCAAAGAGCTCCTGGCGACGGAAGTTCGGCCAGAGCACCGGCGACAGATACAGCTCCGCGTACGCAATCTGCCAGAGCATGAAGTTCGAGATGCGCTGCTCACCCGACGTGCGGATCAGCA
>PLMM01000217.1 GCA_003142495.1 Gemmatimonadota bacterium
CGCTCACCGTTCGCGCGCTCTACGACGGCGAACGGATCGAGCCGTGGGAGACCGTGATGACGATCGAGGGCCCGTACGAGATGTTCGCGCACCTCGAAACGCTCTACCTCGGCGTGCTCGCGCGACGCACGCGCGTCGGGACGAACACGCGCGCGGTCGTCGACGCAGCGCATCCGAAAACGGTGATGTTCTTCCCCGCGCGCCACGATCACTGGCTCGTGCAGACGGGCGATGGCTATGCGGCGCACATCGCCGGCGCGATCGGCGTGTCGACGGATGCGCAGGCGAGCTGGTGGGGATCGACGGGCATCGGCACGGTGCCGCATGCGCTCATCGCGGCCTACGACGGCGACACCGTGCTCGCCACGAGGAAGTTCGCCGAATACATCGATCCGTCGGTGCAGATCATCACGCTGGTCGATTACGAGAACGATTGCGTGCGTACGAGTCTCGACGTCGCGTGCGCGATGGACGGGCGCCTCTGGGCCGTGCGCCTGGATACGTCGGAGAATCTCGTCGACGCCTCCATCATCGAGCAGATGGGGACCTTTCGCCCCACCGGCGTCAATCCGCAGCTCGTCTGGAACGTGCGGCGCGCACTCGATGAGGCCGGTTTTCCTGCCGTGCAGATCATGGTTTCGGGTGGATTCACCGTCGACAAGATCCGCGCGTTCGAGGAAGCAGGCGTGCCGGTAGACTCATACGGCATCGGCTCGTCGCTCTTTTCTGGCCGCTTTGACTTTACAGCGGATATTGTCACATTGAATGGACACGCCCAATCGAAAGCGGGGAGGCGCTCGCTTCCGAACTCGCGCCTCGAAGTCGTGGACTAGCGTAGTCGAATCATGCTTTTTGCTTGAAAAGACCCACGACCGGGAATACTTTCACTCTGTCGTTCATCAGGTGCGCTTCTCTGGCGCCCTTCCATAGTCATAGCAAGGATTCGGGATGACCCGTGCTCTCCGCATGCGCTGGCTGACGCCGGCTCTCGCGCTGCTACTCGCCGCATCGCTCTCGGCCTGCAACAACTTCACGCCGAATACCATTTTTGGTGCGCACTCAGAGTTCGGTCACTCCGTCGACCTTCTCACGCGCAAGCTGCTCTACCTCGGCATAGTCGTCTTCATTCTCGTCGAGACGCTCCTAATGGTCATCCTCGTCAAGTTCCGCGACAAGGACGGCAATCGCGAGGCGAAGCAGATTCACGGAAACGCGACCCTCGAAATTGGATGGACGCTCGTCCCGGCCGTCATCCTCGCCTTCATCGCCGTCCCGACGATCAAGACGATCTTCGAGACGCAGGCGAAGGCGATGCCGAATGCGCTGCAAGTCGAGGTGATCGGACATCAATGGTGGTGGGAGTTCCGCTACCCGCAGTACGGCGTCGTCACGGCGAATGAGCTCTATCTGCCGGTGGGACGCACCGCGAACTTCGCGCTCACCACGAAGGATGTGCTGCACTCCTTCTGGATTCCGCAGCTCAACGGCAAGCGCGACCTGATCTCGAATCACACCAATTACATCTGGTTCACCCCCGATTCCGCGTTCGCCTGGAACGGCTTCTGCGCCGAGTATTGCGGCACGTCGCACGCGAACATGCGCTTCAAGGTGTTCACGGTATCGCCGGCCGACTTCGAGGCGTGGGCTGCGCACCAGAAGACCAACGCGATTGGGAGTACGCCGCCTGCGCCCGCCGTCGCGGCCGCGGACAGCGCAAAGGCTGGTGGCGCCGCGGTCACGACCGCCGCGTCGGCCAAGGGAACGACCACCGTCGGCAATGGGGCTGCGCCGCCGCCGCCCGTCGTGACGCCGGTGATGAACGTGTCCGACACGGCTTCGTCGACGTACCCGCGCGCGAAGCTCCCCGAGTGGGTGATTCCGAAGACGCCGACGCCCGCGGCGCTCACCTTCGATGCGAGCGCCGAGGGCGATGCCGCGCGAGGCGGAGCGCTCTTCAAGACCGCGCCGTGCATCGCGTGCCATACGATTCGCGGCGTCCCGACTGCGCAGGGCATTCTCGCGCCGAATCTGACGCACGTCGGCAGCCGCACGACGATCGCCGGCGGACTCTATCCGAACGACATGAAGCATCTCGAGCTCTGGATCAAGAATGCGCCGGCGATGAAGCCGGGCAGCTTGATGCCGCTCTTCGGCAAGGCCGAAAAGGGCGACACGCCGGGAGTCTATACCGACCAGCAGATCGCGGATCTCGCCGCGTATCTCTCGTCCCTGAAGTAATCGGAGATCGAAATGGCCACGACAGTTTCACTGCCGCTACCAGCCGCACACACCTCGCACAAATACGAGTCGGGGCTCTGGAGCTGGCTCGCGACGACTGACCACAAGCGCATCGGTCAGCTCTATCTATATACGTCGTTGTTCTGGTTCCTCGTCGGCGGCATCGAAGCCGGCATCATCCGTATGCAGCTCTACGGCCCGAACGGCCACGTCGTCACCGCACAGACGTACAACGAGCTGTTCACGATGCACGGCACGACGATGATCTTCCTCGTCATCATGCCGCTGTCCGCAGCCTTCTTCAATTATCTGATCCCGCTGCAGATCGGCGCGCGCGACGTCGC
>PLMM01000108.1 GCA_003142495.1 Gemmatimonadota bacterium
GCACCTTCCGCGTGCGCGGCGACACGGTCGAGATCTTCCCCGCGTACGAGGAGCAGGGCGTGCGCATCGAGATGTGGGGCGACGAGGTCGAGAAGATCTCGAAGATCGACTGCGTCACCGGCGAAACGATCGCGGATCTCGAGCGCGCCGCGATCTATCCCGCGAAGCACTTCGTCACGTCGCGGCCGACGCTCGAGCGCGCGATCGGACTCATTCGCACGGAGCTGGCCGAGCGGCTGACGACGCTGCGCGAGCAGGGGAAGCTGCTCGAGGCACAGCGGCTCGAGTCGCGCACCAACTTTGACATCGAGATGATGCTCGAGGTCGGCACATGCGCCGGAATCGAGAACTACTCGCGCCATCTCTCCGGGCGCCAGGCCGGTGAGCGGCCGGCGTGCCTCTTCGACTTCTTCCCCGAGGATTTCCTCGTGGTCGTCGACGAGTCGCACGTCTCGCTGCCGCAGATCGGCGGCATGTTCAACGGCGATCGCGCGCGCAAGCTCACGCTCGTCGACTACGGCTTCCGCTTGCCGAGCGCGCTCGACAATCGCCCGCTGATGTTCGATGAGTTTCTCAAGCTCACGCCGCGCGCGCTCTTCGTCACGGCGACGCCGGGCGACCTCGAGCTGCAGCTCTCCGAGGGAGTCGTCGTCGAGCAGATCATTCGGCCCACGGGGCTCGTCGATCCGGAGATCGAGGTGCGCCCCGTGCGCGGCCAGGTCGACGACCTCCTCGGCGAGATCCGCCTGCGCGAGCGCCGCGGCGAGCGCGTGCTCGTCACCACGCTCACGAAGCGGATGGCCGAGGATCTCACGGACTATCTGCAGCAGATGGGCGTGCGCGTGCGCTACATGCACTCGGACATCGATGCGATCGAGCGGGTGGAGATCATCCGCGGATTGCGACTCGGCGACTTCGACGTGCTCGTCGGCATCAATCTCCTCAGAGAGGGACTCGATCTGCCGGAGGTGTCGCTCGTGGCCGTGCTCGATGCGGACCAGGAGGGCTTTCTGCGCAGCGAGCGCTCGCTCATCCAGACCACGGGGCGCGCGGCGCGGCATGTCGAGGGGCGCGCGATCTTCTACGCGGATCGCATCACCGGCTCGATGGCGCGATGCATCGACGAGACGAAGCGTCGCCGCGAGATCCAGCGCGCGCACAACATCGAGCACGGGATAACGCCGACGTCGGTCGTGAAGAGCACGGATCAGGTGCGCTTCATCACGCGCGTCGCCGATGCGCGCGGCGAGAAGGACGACAGGAACAAGAAGGTGGCGGAGCTGACCGCGACGTACGCGAGCGAGATGGATCAGGCGACGCTGATCGAGCTGCTCGAGTCGCAGATGAAGGAGGCGGCGGCCAATCTCGATTTCGAGTCGGCGGCATCGCTGCGCGATCAGCTGCTCGAGGTGAAAGCGCGCGGCGGCGGAAGCTCCGCTGCGCCGAGGCGTGGAGATGGGCTGAGCCGCATTCGGGCGCCGCGCTGATGGATGCGCACCACCACATCGTGCCGGACGCGGCGCCGTGCGGCCATCTCGCCGTGACGCGCGATGAGCTCATCGCATGGGGCGAGCGATTCGGGAAGTCCGCGCACGGGAAGCTCGTCGTCGCGATCGCGGGCGAGCTCGGGGCAGGCAAGACGACGCTCGTGCAGGCGATCTGCCGCGGCGCCGGCGTCACCACCGAGGTCACGAGCCCGACGTACGCGCTCGTGCACGAGTACAGGGGCGATCGCTTCCCGATCTATCATCTCGATCTGTATCGCCTCGAGAAGCCGGAGGATCTCACGAACCTCGGCTGGGACGACATGCTCCGCTCGCACGCGCTGATTCTCGTCGAGTGGCCGGAGCGCGGTGGTGCACGCATTCCGAGCGATGCGGTGCCGATCGATCTCGAGCTCGACCCTGCAGACGAGGAGAAGCGGCTCCTCCTCGCGGGATGAGTAGCGCGCTGACGCTCGCGCTCGAGGCGGCGACGTCGACGGGGTCGGTGGCGGTGCTGCGCGGGCGCGAGGTGCTCGCCACGCGCGAGGTCGCGATGCGCGGCGGCGCGGAGGAGCATCTGCTCCCGGCCATCGATGCGGCGCTCACCGAGGCCGGCGCGACGACGCGCGATCTCGCGCGCATTGTGTGTGGCGCGGGACCGGGGAGCTTCACCTCGTTGCGCGTCTCGGCGTCGCTGGCGAAGGGGATCGCGTTCGCGCACTCGCTGCCGCTCCACGCGGTGCCGTCGCTCGCGCTGATCGCAGCGGATGCGTCGCTCGCGGACGGTGCGTACGTCGCGATCCTCGATGCGCTGCGCGGAGAGGTCTTCGCCACCGCGTATCTGCGCGCGGGCGATGAGGTGACGGAGCTCGCGCCGCTGCGCCTCATCCATCGCGGCGAGCTCGCGCACGAGGCGGCGGCGCTGCACGCCACCGTGATCGGAGCCGAGGAGCATCCGCGCACGATGCCTCGCGCGGCGAACGTCGCGCGGCTCGGCGCGTGGCTCGCGATGCCGCCGGTCTCGCTCGCGTCATGGGAGCCCGACTATGGGCGACTGGCCGAGGCGCAGGTGAAGTGGGAGCTGGCGCATGGCCGTCCGCTGCCGGTAGCGTAGACTATGCGCATGGGCGAGGGCATGGATGCGAGTATCACGAGCGAGAGGCCGAGCGCGCCATGCGTGCTGCGCGCCGCGCGCGCGGAGGACGTCGACGCGGTGCTCGAGATCGAGCGCGCCGCGTTCGGTGATCCGTGGAGCCGGAGTGCATTCGTCGATCTGATCGGCGATCCACGCGTCGCCTTTATCGTCGCCGACATCGCGGGTGACGTGCGTGGTTACATCGTCGCGTGGTACGTGCTCGACGAGGGGGAGATCGGGAATCTCGCGGTGCACGATTCGGCGCGCCGGCAAGGGATCGGCGCGCGGCTGCTCGATGGCGCGATCGCGGCGGTGCGGGCGTCGGACGTCGACTCGCTCTATCTCGAGGTCAGGGATTCGAACGCCGCGGCGCGCGCGCTGTACGCGTCGCGAGGGTTTGCCGAGGTCGGCAGGCGGCGCGAGTACTACCGGCGCCCGAAGGAGGACGCGCTCGTGCTTCGGCTCGATCTCGAGCCCATCCCGCCGGGGTGAGTCCGGGGTGCCCGCTCAGGGGTACGCAATGAAAGGAGAACGGCCGCGCCGGACCGTTGGCGCACCGGTCGCAATGCCTCTATACTCTGTCTGGCGAGGTCACTCGCCAACTGCCAGGAGATCGCTATGAGTCGCAGCTTGAACAAGGTCACCCTGATCGGAAATCTCGGTGCCGATCCCGAGGTCCGTTCCACCACCGGCGGCAATCGCGTCGCCACGTTCTCGCTGGCCACGAGCCGCAGCTGGAGCGGTCCGAGCGGGGACAAGCAGGAGAAGACGGAGTGGCATCGCTGCGTCGTCTGGAACAGCAAGGCGTCCACGCTGGCGGACATCGTCGAGCGCTACCTCAAGAAGGGCGACAAGATCTACGTCGAGGGGCGCATCGAATACCGACAGTGGCAGGACAAGGAGAACCAGACGCGCTACACCACCGAGATCAACGTGCGCGAGCTGATCATGCTGAGCGGCAAGGCCGGCGGCTCGGACTCCTTTGACGGCGACTCGGCCGGTAGCGGCTCGCGTCCGCGCGCCGCGGCAACGGATCGCTCGCGCGGCGCGGGCGC